>NZ_JBEXDZ010000090.1:0-36419 GCF_040606085.1 Streptomyces sp. NPDC005485
TCCCGTACATAGCGGCGGACCGCGGAGTCCGTCCACTCGCCCGTGCCGTACCCGGGCCGCCCTGGTCGTCGGTGCGTGCTAGTGGCGCTTCTTCCGGAGGGCCGCGAGGTTGTCGTAGCCGATCTTCGCGTGCTTCAGCGACTGTCCCGGGTCGGTTGCGCTGGGAGCGTTGTCCTGCTCGACCATGGGGTTGTGGTAGTTCCGCGCACCGACGCGCGTGAAGAACCTGGTGTAGTCGATGACACCGGTACCGAAGGGCACCATATCGTATCCCATGCCGTTGGTGGTGTTGACGGTGCCGTCCTTGGCGTGGAACAGCGGGTAGCGCTTGTTGTTGCACGCGACGAGCCCGGCGGGGTCGAAGACCTTCTCCTGGGTCGAGCCGTCGTGGGCCGTATAGGTGTGGAACTTGTACTGGGCCACATGCGCCCAGAAGATGTCCATCTCCAGCCAGACGGCCCTGGGGTCGGTGTTCTTGAGGAAGTACTCCAACTTGCGGATGCCGGAGCTGCGGGTGGGGCGGCCCTGGTCGTCCGCCGGGCCCCCGTCGAGGAGGAAGGCGTAGGCCGCGTCGTGGTTGTGGGTGTAGAGCTTGATGCCTTCGCGACGGGCGATGTCACCGAGGGCGTTCCACTTGTCGGCGGCCACGTCCCAGTCGGCCCGGTAGGCGCTGCCGGTGGGGTCGCCGCCGGTGCCCATGTGGTCCATGCCGAGGATGTTGGCGATCTCCAGATGCTTCTTGAAGGTGTCCAGGTCGGGAGCCGTCAGCGGCCAGGAGGGCGGTATGAAGCCGTGGTTGCCCTGCGCCCGCAGTCCGTAGGCGTCGAGCCAGGAGCGCAGCAGCCTGGCGCCCTCGACGGACTCCAGGTTCGCGCCGCCCGGTGCGTTGGCGTGCTGGCCGTATCCGGCGAACTCCACCTGGCGGTAGCCGAACCGCGAGAGCTGCTGGAAGACCTCGCGGAACCCGGAGGGCAGATCGCCGGCGAGCGGGTCGCGGCCCACTGCGTCGCGGACGGTGTAGAGGATGATGCCGCGCCTGTTCGCGGGAACCAGGACGCTGCCGCCGTGGTCGCCGCCTCTGCCCGCGTCCTGGGCCAGGGCGGGTGAGGCGCCTAGGACGGGCGCGGCGATGGCGGCGGTCGCGGCGGCGGTGCAGGTGCTGAGGAAACTGCGGCGGCTGACGCCGAGGGTGCGGCGCAGGGCGTCGCCGGTTGCGGATTCGTCGTTGAACGCGGTCACGGTCACTCTCTTCTCTTTCGGGTCGTGGTCCGGCTCTACGGGTGCCGAACGGCTGGTGCCGGTGGCGGTGGCTGGTGGGCGTGGCTGGTGTGGTCTGGTCCGTCTGCGGTTTGTCCACAGGCCGGACGCGTTGTCAGTGGCGCGTGTTTCACTTTCCGTAATCGCTCGTCACGCCTGGTGGGTTCTCGTCACCCGAGTCCTGCCAGGCCGAGGAGCAGGGATTTCACTTCGGTGGCCGCGACGCGGCCGTCCACAGCGCGGGGGGTGGAGCAGATGATGAGCGGACCTTCGTCGTCGCTCAGGGGAAGGCGGCCGTGGCTGCCGCGAATAGGTGAGGGGTCCAGCGGCACGACCGCCATGCGGTAGCGCATGCCGAGCTTCTTGCGGGCGAGGGCGCCCGCCGCCTTGACCTTGATGTAGGGGTCGAGCGGATCCATGAAGAGTTCGACCGGGTCGTAGCCGGGTTTGCGGTGGATCTCGACGAGTCGCGCGAAGTCGGGGGCGCGGGCGTCGTCGAGCCAGTAGTAGTACGTGAACCAGGCGTCCGGCTCCGCGACGGCGACGAGTTCGCCGGAGCGCGGGTGGTCGAGGTGGTGGGTCTTCTTGCCCTCGTCGTCGAGGAGTTGGTCGATGCCGGGCAGCCCGGCAAGCGCGGCCTGCGTGGCCGGCAGGTCCTCGGGGCGTCGCACATAGACGTGCGCGATCTGGTGGTCGGCGACCGCGAAGGCACGTGACGCCATCGGGTCCAGGTACTCCATGCCGTCCTGTGTGTGCACTTCGAGGAGTCCGGCGCGGCGCAGGGCGCGGTTGATGTCGACGGGGCGGTCGGCGCGGGTGATGCCGTACTCGGAGAGTGCGACGACGGTACGGCCCTCCGCCCGCGCGTCGTCGAGCAGCGGGGCCAGGGCGGCGTCGAGGTCGGCGGCCGCCCGCAGGGAGCGCGGGTCGTCGGGGCCGAAGCGCTGCAGGTCGTAGTCGAGGTGAGGGAGGTAGCAGAGGGTCAGGTCGGGGTGGCGGGTGCGGTTGATGTGGCGGGTCGCGTCGATGATCCACCGGCTGGAGACGAGGTCGGCGCCTGGCCCCCAGAAGTGGAAGAGCGGGAACGTGCCGAGTTTCTCGGTGAGTTCGTCGTGCAGGGCCGGGGGCCGGGTGTAGCAGTCGGGTTCCTTGCGGCCGTCGGCGTAGTAGACGGGACGGGGAGTGACGGTGATGTCGGTGTCGGCGCCCATGGCGTACCACCAGCAGATGTTGGCGACGGTGTAGCCGGGGTACGCGCGCCGGGCGGCGTCCCACAGCTTGTCGCCGGAGACCAGGCCGTTGTGCTGGCGCCACAGCAGTACGTCGCCGAGCTCGCGGAAGTACCAGCCGTTGCCGACGATGCCGTGCTCGCTTGGGTGGGCGCCGGTGAGGAAGGTCGACTGTGCGGCGCAGGTGACGGCGGGCAGGACGGTACCGAGGTGGGCGCGGGAGCCGGACCGGCCTAGGGCCTTGAGGCGGGGCATGTGGTCGAGGAGACGGGGGGTGAGGCCGACGACGTCCAGGACGAGGAGAGGGGTGGGGCGGCCGGGACGGGTCTGCGGTGTGCCCTGTGTCTGCGGTGTGCTCGACAGGGTGGTCATGGGGTCGCTCATGGGTGCGTCGGCGGATGCGCTCATGGGAGTTCCTTCAGGCCGAGGTCCGTCAGGAGATCGCGGGCGAGGGTGAGTTCGGCGGCGATGCCTTCGGCGAGTTGGGCGCGGCCGCGGGGGCGCAACTCGGGCGGCAGGGCCTGCCAGGTGTAGGTCTCGACCTCCAGATGGCGGGTGAGCGGCCGCGGGCCGCCGACGAGACGGGCCAGTGCGGCCCGCAGGACCGGGAGTGTGGAAGTGAGGGGCGCCGCGGGGGCGGCGTGCAGCGGGACGTGGAAGTGGGCGCGCCAGGGGCGGGCGTCGGGCAGGGCATCGCCGTTGAGTGCCGCACCGAGGTCGTCGGTGCCGCGCAGGCCGGCGGCGGTGTCCGTGCGGGTCTGGTGCAGGAAGCGGGGTTCGTCGAAGGCGGCGAGGGCCGCGCGGACTTCGGGGAGATGGGGGTGTTCGGCGTGCAGGGCGGCTGAGAGCTGGGACTTGACCACGGGAACGCGGGCGCGGGCGAGCGCGTCCAGGGCGGATTGCGGGTCTTCGAAGGAGGTGGCGAGGTGACAGGTGTCGACGCAGATGCCGATGCGGTCGTGGCCGATCGCGGCGAGCGGGGCGAGGGCGTCGTGCGTGGTCTCGACGGTGCAGCCGGGTTCCGGTTCCAGACCGACGCGGATGGAGCGGCCGGTCAGCTCCGCCAGGGCGTCGAGGCGTTCGCCGAGTGTGGTGAGGGCGGTGCGGGCGGTCTCGGCTCGCTCGTCGGTGTGCGCCGTGCGCCAGGCCAGGGGCAGGGTGGAGATGCTGCCTTCGGTGACGTCCTCCGGCAGCAGCCCGCCGAGGACGCGGGCGAGGGCGGTGGTGTACTCGAGTCGCGCCGGGTCGGCCCAGTCCGGCCTGTACACGCGGTACTTGACCTCTCCGGAGCCGAAGCCTTCGTACGGGAAGCCGTTGAGGGTGACGACTTCGAGGCCCCGGCGGTCGAGTTCGGTACGCAGGCCGCGCAACGCGGACGGGTCGGTGACCAGGGCGTGTGCGGCCTCCTTGGCCAGCCACAGGCCGATGCCGAGGCGGTCGCGGCCGAGCCGCCTGCGCACGGGTTCGCAGTGGTCGCGGAGTTGGGCGAGGACGCCGTCGAGGGTCTCGGCCGGGTGGACGTTGGTGCAGTAGGCGAGGTGCACGGTGGAGCCGTCGGGGTGCCGGAAGCGCATGGGTCACTCCCCGCCGCGCAGGATGGAGTTTCCCTCGTGTGTGGTGTCGGTGCCGGCGACGTCGAGGTTCAGGCGGCCACCGATCCCGTAGAAGGCGACGGGGTTGCGCCACAGCACCAGGTCGACGTCGTCCTCGGTGAAGCCGGCCGCCAGCAGGGCGTCGCCGACACCGCGGGTCTTGAGTGGGTCGCTTCGACCCCAGTCTGCCGCCGAGTTGACCAGGACCTTTTCGGGGCCGTAGGTCCGCAGGACGGCGACCATCCGTTCCTCGTCCATCTTGGTGTCCGGATAGACGGAGAAGCCCAGCCAGCAGCCGCTGTCCTTCGCCTCCTTGACGGTGGTCTCGTTCAGGTGGTCGACCAGGACGTGGGCCGGGAGCAGTGCGGACTCCCGGATCACGTCGAGGGTGCGGCGCAGGCCGGTGAGCTTGTCGCGGTGCGGGGTGTGGACGAGGGCGGGCAGGCCGTGGTCGGCGGCGAGTTGCAGCTGGACCGCCAGGGCGGTGTCCTCGGCCGGCGTCATCGAGTCGTAGCCGATCTCGCCGACGGCCACGACCTGGTCCTTGACGAGATAGCGGGGCAGCTCGTCCAGGACGGGAACACAGCGGGGGTCGTTCGCCTCCTTGGGGTTGAGGGCGAGCGTGCAGTGGTGGGCGATGCCGTACTGGGCGGCACGGAAGGGTTCCCAGCCGAGAAGGGAGTCGAAGTAGTCGAAGAAGGAGGCGGGTGAGGTGCGGGGCTGGCCGAGCCAGAAGGAGGGCTCGACGACGGCGCGGACGCCCGCGGCGTACATGGCCTCGTAGTCGTCGGTGGTCCGTGACGTCATGTGGATGTGGGGGTCGAAGATGCGCATCAGCACTCCTTGCCGGACGAGGCGGACGTGCCGGGACTGCCTGAGCTGCCTGAGCTGCCGGACGAGGTGGCCGCGGGGGCGGTCAGTGCCAGAGCGCGGTAGAGATCGTCCGGCACGGGACGGCCCGCGGCGCTGCGTTCGTCGGCGTAGTCGCCGAGCATGCGGGCGAGTTCGGCGTCGGCGTGGGCGCGCCGGGGCAGGTCGGCCACAGCGTCCACGGGGACTCCGGTGAACAGGCACTTCAGGACGGCGTGCCGCCAGGGGTGGGCGTCCAGATGCCGGGCGGCGTACGGGCCGACGGCGGCGGCGACGAGCCGGGTGTCGTTGGTGCGCAGGGCGTCCTCGACCAGGGGTACGGCCTCGGGACCGGGCACCAGGTGGGGCAGCGCGTGCAGGACGGCCCGGCGTTCGGCGGCGGTGCCCTGGCGGTACACACGGGCGAGGGTGTCCGGCGCGGCGCGGGCCGCGTGCAGGAGCAGGACACGGGCGTCGTCGGCGTGTTCTGGTCCGCACCGCCGGCCTGCCTCGGCGATCCGTAGCTCCCAGGCGGAGATGGGTCCGCGGGTGCCGGGGCGGTCGGCGGCCTCGTCGAGGGCCTGGTCGAGCCAGGCACGCGCGGCCGGGTCGAGCCGGCCGGTGAGGTGGGCGTGGAGGGCGGAGATGCCGGGTGGGGTGGCCTGGCCTGCGCGGTCGCCATGGGGCTGGTCACCGTGGGAGCCGTCGCCCTGGGTGCGGTCGCCAGGGCTGACGTCGCCTTGGGTGCGGTGAGGGTGGTTCATGGGGTTCTCCCTTGGGGGACGCGGGGGATCGCCCCGGCCGCTCGGTGGAGGAAGGAGAGCGAGTGTTCGGCGAGGTGGGGGCCCGCGTGGGAGTGGCGGGGCAGTTCCACGACGGTCAGCGCCCGGTAGCCGGACTCGGCCAGGGCCTGGAGTACGGGCGGGAAGTCGATCTCCCCGTCCCCGAACGGGAGGTGTTCATGAATGCCGCGGCGCATGTCCTCGATCTGCACATGGCGCAGCCAGGGTGCGGCGGCGCGTACGCAGTCGGCGGGCGGAAGGGGTTCGAGGCACTGGCAGTGGCCGATGTCCAGGGTGAGTCCGAGTGCGTCCGGGCTGTCGAGGGCGCGGCGCAGACGGTGGAAGTCGGCGAGCGTGGCGAGCAGGTGCCCGGGTTCGGGTTCGACGGCGAGGGGGACGCCCTCGGCGGTGGCGGCCTCCACTACCGGGGCGAGTGCCTCGGTCAGGCGCTTCCACGCGGTGTCGTCGTCCGTGGCGGGCGGGGTCGCTCCGCTGAAGCAGTGCACGGCGTGGGCGCCGAGGTCCGCGGCGACGCGCACGGCCCGGATCAGCAGGTCCACGCGCCGGGCGCGGTCGTCCGGGTCCGGGTCGAGAAGCGAGGGCCCGTGCTTGCGCCGTGGGTCGAGGACATAGCGGGCTCCCGTCTCCACGGTGGCGCCGAGACCGAGAGCGTCCAGCCTGCGGGCCAACCGCCGTGTGCGGGCGCCGAGTTGCGGGGCCAGCGGGTCGAGGTGCATGTGGTCGAGGGTCAGCCCCACGCCGTCGTAGCCGAGGTCGGCGAGCAGGGCGAGGGCATCGGACAGACGGAGGTCGGCGAGGCCGTTGGTGCCGTAGCCGAAACGCAGGGAGTTGGGGCCTCCGGGGACCTCCCGGTCGATGGCCTCGCCGGGGAGCGGGGCGGCGCCCGGGCCGGAGCCGGGCGCGGCGCTCCTGTCACGCTCTCCGTCCCCGCGGCCGACACCGGAGCCGAGCGCATGGCTCACGTCACGCTCACCTTCCTCGCGAAGCTGCGGGCCGCCGGGGCGAGGGCGGCTGTGAGGAGTGCGGTGGTGCGGGCGCCGGAGCGGGCGGCGAGGGCGGCCTGGAGGGGGATCATGGCGCGGATGCCGCCGGCGACAGCTCGTTGGGTGAGCGGGGGTGATGGGTTCAGGGCGGCGTGGAGGTAGGGGCGGGCGGCGGTTGCGGCGTAGGCGGCGGCCAGGGCTTTGCGGAAGGCGTCGTCCGTGGTGTGGGGCCCGGCCCCGCGGTAGGTCAGGAGCAGGGTGAGCAGGCCTGTCGTGCACAGGGCCGCGAACGGGGCCAGGGGTGAGCCGCCCCGGGTCTCCTGGCGGGACACGGCCGTCACGGCGAGGGTGTGGGTGCCGAGGAGTGCGGCGGAGGGGAGCGCTTCGCGGGTGCGGCCGGAGGTTGCCGCGGCGCCGAGGAGCAGGTCCAGTCCTCTGGCCGCGGCCATCGTCGCCGGGCCCCCGGGGGTGTGCTTCAGGGCCAGGTCATACGCCCACACGGTTGCCGCAAGGGGCACGGCCACCGCGAGTGCGGGCCGGCCGGCGCGGGCGGCGAGGGCCAGACCGGCGGCTGTGAGGGCCACGGCCGCGGTGAGGGCGGCGGGCGAGCCGATGCGGCCGGAGGGGAGCGGCCGGTGCGGGCGGTCCACGGCGTCCTCGTCGCGGTCGGCCCAGTCGTTGAGGGCCATGCCCGCCTCGTACAGGCACAGGGAGCAGCCGACTGCAAGGAGGGTTCGGGAGTCGGGGCGGGCCGCGACTGCCGCCGCGCCGGCGAGTGCATCGCCGGGGGCGGTGAACAGGGCAGGCATACGCAGGAGTTCCACCCAGGCACGCGCGCCGGCATGCAGTCCGGCATCGGGGGTCGCGTCCGCTCGTGGGCTCATCGGACGCTCCCCCGCAGCCGCTGGGCGAAGCCGACGAGTGCCGCGTACTGCTCCCCCAGGGCGGAGGGCCCCTCGCCCACCGGGTCCTTGAAGTAGAAGCCGAGCTCGCTCAACGGCCCCGCGAGACCGGCCTCGTGGGCGCGGGCGGCCAGGCGCGCCAGGTCGAGGACGAGAGGCGCGGCGAGGGAGGAGTCGCAGCCCTGCCAGGTTGTCTGGAGGATCATTCGGGTGCCCAGGAAGCCGTCGAAGGCGATGTGGTCCCAGGCGGTCTTCCAGTCGCCGAGGGCGGGGACGTCGTCGATGTGGACCTCGCCCTCGGGGGTCGTGCCGAGCGTGTCGGCGAGGACGCGTTCCTTGCCGGCGTTCTTCGCGGCCGCGGCGGCCGGGTCGGCGAGGGACGCCCCGTCGCCGCCGCCCAGCAGGTTGGTGCCGGACCAGGCACGCACGGCCAGGGCGCGCTGCGTGAACATCGGGCCCAGGACCGAGCGCAGCAGGGTCTGGCCGGTCTTGCCGTCACGGCCCGCGTACGGCAGTCCGCTTGCCGCCGCCCGCGCCGCCAGCGACGGGTGGTGCAGGCCGGTCGAGGGGGTGAAATTCACGTACGGGCAGTCCGCGCGCAGGGCGGCCGCCGCGTAGAGGGAGCTGGCGGGGAGTTCGGTGCCGGTCGGCGCCGGTTCGGTGGAGGCGACGTTGACCACCACCGCCCGTTCCAGGTCGCACCGGCGGACGAAGTCCCGGAGATCCGCGGCGAAGGTGTCGATCAGCTCCGTCTCGTCGCGGGTGTCGCCGGGGGCCGGTCCACCGGGTCTGATCTCCCGGTCGGCGGCGGCCAGTTCGGCGGCCACGGCGGAGGGCAGGCCGACCGGCAGGACACCGCCGGCCGCCAGCGCTTCGGCGCGCTTGGGCAGGGGGCAGTCCACGGTGTCGTGGCCGCCGAAGACGAGGGACGAGAGGGCGGGCAAACGGCAGTCGGCGAACGCCGGAGTCTCGGTGATCACGCCTGTGGGCGGGTGCAGGCCGGCGGTCACGGCGGCGCAGCCCGCGACGACGGTGGTGGCGACGGAGCCGCGCGCTCCGATCAGCCACACGCCTACTCGGGCTCGGGAAAGGGACGCGGACATGGGCACTCTCCTTGTCGACACGCAGGTCGTACGCGCAGGTCGTACGCGCAGGTCGTACGCGAACCCCGTCAGGACAGGTGGGGAAGACGGCGGGCGGGAGTACGGCGTCTCCCGCCCGCCGCCGTTCAGTTGCCCGGCGCGGCCGAACGCGCGGGCAGTTCCTTGATCCGCACATTGCGGAAGGACACCTGGTCGTCGGCTCCGTGGTTCTGGATGCCGAGGTGTCCGTCGCGCAGGCTGCGGGCCGGATCGGTGTTGGTGAAGTCGTTGATCTGCACGCCGTTGAGCCGGACGCGGAGGCGTTCGCCCTCCACGCGGATCTCGTACGTGTTCCACTCCCCCGGCGGGTTCAGCGCACGGTCGCGCTTCTTGATGTCGGCGGACTGGAAGCTGTACACGGCACCGGTGGTGCGATCGGGGGCGTCGGTCGCGTCGATCTGGATCTCATAGCCGTTGTTCACGGCCGACCAGGGGTCGTCGGAGGCCGGGAACCCCACGAACACACCGGAGTTGTCGTCTCCGGAAGGGCCGGACATCTTCCAGTCGAGCTTCAGTGAGTAGGAGGCGAAGTCCGACTCGGCGTACCAGAGCATTCCCAGTCCGCCGTTCGACGTGAGCGTGCCGTCGCCGCTCAGGTCGAAGGAACCCGGTCCCGCCTGCTTCCACGCCGCCAACGACTGCGGCGTGCCGTCGAAGAGCGGGCGGTAGCCGTTCTCCGGGCGGCAGTCGGCCTGTGCGGCGCCGATGGCGTACCGGATGCCGCCCAGCAGGTGCTGCCGGAAGGCGGGGTCGGCGTACGACTCCTTGGTGTGGCCGGCGCCGGTGTAGAAGGCGCGGCCGCCCCGGTAGTTCTGGCACCAGGCGATCGGGTGGTCGCCGTTCATGGTGCCGCCGGTGTAGGACGACTCGTCGAGGGAGGCGAGGACGTGGACTCGTTCCCGGGGGTTGGAGCGGTAGTTGTACCACTCGTCGGTGCGGTCCCACGTCCGGGAGAGTCCCGAGGTCGCGGGGTGGGAGCGGTCCTCGACGTTCACCGTGGCGGGCTGGATCGCCGGGTGCGACTGGAACCAGGCGCCGACGAGGCCGCCGTAGAACGCCCAGTCGTACTCGGTGTCGGCGGCGGCGTGGATGCCGACGTAGCCGCCGCCGTGCCGGATGTAGCCCTCGAAGGCGGTCTGTTGCGCGGGGTCGAGGACGTCTCCCGTCGTGGACAGGAAGACGACCGCGTCGTAGCGCCGCAGGTTCGCCGAGGTGAAGGCCGCCGCGTCCTCGGTCGCGTCGACGGTGAAGCCGCCCGTCTCACCGAGCTGCTGTACGGCCGTGACGCCGTCCGGGATGGAGTCGTGCCGGAAGCCGGCCGTCTTGGAGAAGACCAGCACCCGTTTCCCGGAACCGTCGGACGGGTGGGACGCGGCGGGTCCGGAGACGCAGCCCAGGAGCAGGACGGCGCCGCCGACCACGCTTGTCAGTCTGATGGTTGAGCGCATCAGGCACCTCCCTCAGCCGGTCGTGAAGGCGAAGTCGTCGAGGTCGTACAGTGCGCCGCTGCCGCTCCCCTTGAAGACCAGGTAGAGCGTGGTGGTGCCGCGGGGCGCGCGGGACAGGTTCGCGGTGACGTCCTGGAAGGTCTCCCAGCCGCCGGTGACCGGTACCGTCGCCTTGCCGAGCAGGGTGCCCTTCGCCGAACCGGCGCGGATTTCGAGGGTGCCGCCGGCGCCGCCGGATGCGATGCGTGCCGTGATCGTCCTGGCGTTGCTCAGGACGTACGGCGTGAAGGAGATCCAGTCTCCGTTGTTGATGTCGCCGACGGTCTTTCCTCCGTGCGCGGTGTCCTTGGTGATCACCGAGACGCCGGAGGCGTTGCCGAAGTGCTCGGCCTGGCGGTGCCGGGGCTGGGCGACGTTCCGGTCGTGCGTGGTGAGCGGGGCCTGGCCGCCGCCTCCGCCGTCGGTGTACTCGGCGTCGAGGACTCCGAAGATGTTGGCGTCGTCGTCGTGACCGCCGTCCGCACTGGTCTGAAGGGTGCCGGAGCAGCCGTTGGCCGAGGTGAGCGGGTGACCGTGGGAGTCGTGGCCGAGGATGAAGGTGACCTTGACCTTCGCGCAGTCGACGGCGGTTCCGTCCTCGGGGTCGGTGACCTTCACCTTGAACGGGATCGCGTCACCGAAGGTGAACAGCTGCCCGTCCTGCGGGAGTTCGAGGACCACCTTCGGCGCGGTGTTGCCGACCACGACCTGCACGCTCGCGCTGCCGGTGCGGCCGCTCGGGTCCTTCGCGGTCAGGGTCGCCGTGTAGGTGCCGTTCTTCTTGTACTTGTGCGTCGGGTCGAGCGCGGTGGACGTGCCGCCGTCCCCGAAGTCCCAGCTGTAGGTGAGCGCGTCACCATCCTGGTCACTCGTACCCTCGGAGGAGAACCGCACCCTCAGCGGCGCCTGCCCGGAGGTACGGTCCGCCGCGGCCTGCGCCACCGGTGAGTGCCCGTCGGTGGCGTTCTCGATGCGGTACAAGGCTGAGTGCTCGTCGCCGCCGAACCAGGCGGTGCCGTAGTCGAGGACGTAGAGGGCTCCGTCCGGCCCGAACGCCATGTCCATCACCTGGGTGCCGGTCCACGGGAACGCGTTGATGGACTGCACGGTGCCGCTGCCGTCCGTGACGATCCGCTTGATCCAGCGGCGGCCGAACTCCCCGGCGAAGAAGTTCCCGTCGTACGCCTCGGGGAACTTGACGGGCGAGTCGAGCGAGGCGTCGTAGTGGTAGACCGGGCCGCCCATCGGGGACTCGGAGCCGTCGCCGAACTCCGGGACGGACGGGCCGTCGTAGGGAATCCAGGCGGACTGTGCGGGCGGCAGGTCGGTGAGGCCGGTGTTGTGCGGCGAGGTGTTCTTCGGCGCTGCGCAGTCGAAGGCCGCGCCGGAGGCCTTGGTGGCGAAGTCGTAGTCCACGTAGGCGTCGTTGGCTCCCGTGCAGTACGGCCAGCCGAAGTTGCCCGCCTTGGTCACTCGGGCGAACTCGACCTGGCCGCCGGGTCCGCGGGCCGGGTCGGCTGCGCCCGCGTCGGGGCCGTAGTCGCCGACGTAGACGATGCCGGTGGCCTTGTCGACGCTGAAGCGGAACGGGTTGCGGAAGCCCATCGCGTAGATCTCGGGGCGGGTCTTGTCGGTCCCCGGCGGGAAGAGGTTGCCGTCGGGGATGGAGTAGGAACCGTCGGCGTTCACCTTGACGCGCAGGATCTTGCCGCGCAGGTCGTTGGTGTTGCCGGCCGAACGCTGGGCGTCGAAGGCCGGGTTGCGGTCGGCGCGCTCGTCGATGGGGGTGAAGCCGTCCGACTGGAAGGGGTTGGAGTCGTCCCCGGTCGAGAGGTAGAGGTTGCCCGCCGCGTCGAAGTCGATGTCGCCGCCGACATGGCAGCAGATGCCGCGGGAGGTCTGGACGTCGAGGATCTTCTTCTCGCTGGCCGCGTCGAGCGTGCCGTCCGTTTTGAGGACGAACCGCGAGAGCCGGTTGACACCGTCGAAGGGGGCGAAGTCGGCCGCGGTGCCCGTCTCCGGGGCGTCACCGGCGGGTGTGTCCAACGGGGGCGCGTAGTAGAGGTAGATGAAGCGGTTGTCGGTGAAGTCGGGGTCTACGCCTATGCCTTGGAGGCCTTCCTCGTCGTGCGCGTACACGTCGAGCTTGCCCGCGAGCTTGGTGTTGCCCGCCGCGTCGGTCAGGCGGAGTTCGCCGTCGCGCGAGGTGTGCAGGACCGAGCGGTCCGGGAGGACGGCGAGGGACATGGGCTCGCCGACCTCCGGTTCGCCCTTGGCCAGGGTGACTTGCTGGAAGTCCTCGGCTGCGGCGGCGGTCGCGGCCGAGCCGGAGCCGGCCGCCGTGGTGCTTGCGGACTTGCTTCCCGGGTCGGCGACGGCTGCGCCGGCCGGGGGTGCGGTGAGGGTGAGGGACGCGGCTGCGAGCATCGCCCCGGTGAGCAGGGCGAGGGTGCCTCTGAGCCGCGGGTGTCTGCGGGGAGTGGGGTTGTCTCTGTGGTGTCCGTTCGCGTGCACGAATGCCTCCATGAAGGGGCTGGTCGTACGGGTGTGTGCGGTACGCCGGGGTGCGCCGTCACCCCGGAGAGTCATACGGTCAGTTGCCGCCGAACGCCGCGTCGAACGAGGCCGACGGAGGCTCGAAGTCGTAGGCCTTGAGACGGGTCAGTGCCTCGGGAGCGCCCTGGAGCCGGTCCATGCCGGCGTCCTCCCACTCGACCGAGACGGGGCCGTCGTAGCCGATGGAGCGCAGCATCCGGAAGACGTCCTCCCAGGGGACGTCGCCGTGGCCCGCGGAGACGAAGTCCCAGCCGCGCCGCGGGTCGCCCCAGGGCAGGTGCGAGCCGAGGCGGCCGTTGCGGCCGTCGAGCCGCTTGCGGGCTTCCTTGCAGTCGACGTGGTAGATGCGGTCGCGGAAGTCGTACAGGAAGCCGACCGGGTCGAGGTCCTGCCACACGAAGTGACTCGGGTCGAAGTTGAGACCGAAGGCCGGACGGTGCCCAACCGCCTCCAGCGCACGGTGCGTTGTCCAGTAGTCGTACGCGATCTCGCTCGGGTGGACCTCGTGCGCGAACCGCACGCCCTGCGCGTCGAAGACGTCCAGGATCGGGTTCCAGCGGGTCGCGAAGTCCTCGTATCCGCGCTCGATCATCGACTCCGGCGCGGGCGGGAACATGGCCACCAGGTGCCAGATCGACGAGCCCGTGAAGCCGATGACGGTGTCGACGCCGAGGGCAGCCGCGGCGCGCGCGGTGTCCGCGATCTCTGCGGCGGCCCGCTGCCGTACGCCCTCGGGTTCGCCGTCGCCCCAGATGCGGGCGGGCAGGATGGCCTGGTGGCGTTCGTCGATGATGGCGTCGCAGACGGCCTGACCGACGAGGTGGTTGGAGATCGCCCAGCACTTGAGGCCGTACTTGTCGAGGAGTTGGTGGCGCGAGTCGATGTAGGCGGGGTCGGCGAGAGCTTTGCCGACCTCGAAGTGGTCGCCCCAGCAGGCCAGTTCGAGTCCGTCGTAGCCGAAGTCGCGGGCGAGCCGGCAGACCTCTTCCAGGGGCAGGTCGGCCCACTGGCCGGTGAAGAGTGTGAAGTTCCGTGGCACGTGTCAGCCTCCTCGGACCACCTCGGTGGCCCGTGTGTGCGGGTCTCGGACCACCTCGGTGGCCCGTATGTGCGGCTCTCGGACCGGCGTGGTCGGCGTGTGCGGTCTCAGACCGCGATGGGCGTGTAGACGGAGTTCTTCGCGGCGCTCTCCTCGACGGCCGCCAGGACGCGCTGCACCTGCAGCCCGTCGGCGAACGACGGCGTGGGCGGTCGGCCCGCCGCGATGGCCTGCACCAGGTCGCGGGCCTGGTGGACGAAGGTGTGCTCGTAACCGAGGCCGTGACCCGGCGGCCACCAGGCCTCCAGGTAGGGGTGTTCGGGCTCGGTGACGAGGATGCGGCGGAAGCCCGCGTGCGTGCCGGGCTCGGTGTGGTCGTGGTAGGAGAGTTCGTTGAGCCGTTCCAGGTCGAAGGCCAACGAGCCGCGCTCGCCGTTGAGTTCGATGCGCAGGGCGTTCTTGCGGCCGGTCGCGAACCTGGTGGCCTCGAAGGAGGCGAGGGCACCGGAGGCGAACCGGCCGGTGAACAGGGCGGCGTCGTCCACGGTGACGGGCCCTCTCGCGGACCCGCCCGCCGCGCTCAGACCGCTGGTCGCTCCGGCCGGCAGGGGCCGTTCACGGACGAACGTCTCCGTGAGGGCTGAGACGCCGAGCAGCGGCTCCCCCGCCAGGTACTGCGCGAGGTCGACGATGTGCGCACCCAGGTCGCCGAGGGCTCCGGACCCGGCCTGTTCCTTGCGCAGCCGCCATGTGAGCGGGAACTCCGGGTCCACCAGCCAGTCCTGAAGGTACGTCACCCGCACATGCCGCAAGAGGCCCAGGCGTCCTTCCGCGACCATGGCGCGGGCGAGTGAAGTGGCGGGCACCCGGCGGTAGTTGAAGCCGACCATGGAGATCTGGCCGCGTGCGTGGGCCTCTTGTGCCGCCCGCATCATCGCCTCCGCCTCCTCGACCGTGTTCGCGAGGGGCTTCTCGCACAGCACGTGCTTGCCCGCGGCCAGCGCCGCGACGGCGATCTCGGCATGGCTGTCGCCCGGGGTGCAGATGTCGACGACGTCGACGTCGTCCCGGGCGATCAGGGTGCGCCAGTCGGTCTCGACGGCCGCCCAGCCGTGCCGGTCCGCCATGGCACGGACAGCCCCTCGGTCGCGGCCGCAGACGGCGGCGAGGACCGGGCGGCTCGGCAGGTCGAAGACACGGCCCACGGTGCGCCAGCCCTGGGAGTGGGCGGCGCCCATGAAGGCGTATCCGACCATGCCCACACCGAGTGCCGGCTTCCCGGCACCTGTGTCCGCTTCGGCCTCGTCGGGCTGGTGCGGCTGTCCCATGCTGATGTCCTCCTCGTCGTCGTGGCGCGGTGGGGGGTGCGGGCGGGGCGGATCACCTGAAGCCGGTGGCCATGTACTGGCCGACGTTGTCCTTGTCGACGACGGCGGAGTAGAGGGTGAGCGACGCCGGGATCTCGAACTCGGCGAGGCCGCCGATCCCCTTGCCCTGGCCGAGCGCGCGGGCCAGGTCGATCGCGGAGGCGGCCATCGTCGGCGGATACAGCACCGTGGCCTTCAGCACGCTGTTGTCGGCCTTGATGGCCTGGAAGGCGGAGAGGGCGCCCGCGCCGCCGACCATCAGGAAGTCGTCGCGCCCGGCCTGCTTGATGGCGCGCAGCGCGCCCACGCCCTGGTCGTCGTCGTGGTTCCACACCGCGTCGAACTTCGGTTGCGCCTGCAGGAGTTGGGCCATCTTGGCCTGGCCGGACTCGACGGTGAAGTCTGCGGCCTGACGGGCCACCTTCCTGATGTTGGGGTAGTTCTTGAGGGCCGCGTCGAAGCCCTGGGTGCGCTGTTTGGTGAGTTCGAGGTTGTCGAGCCCGGCCAGTTCGATGACCCGGGCGTCCTTCTTGTCCTTGAGCTTCTCGCCGATGTAGCTGCCGGCGCTCAGACCCATGCCGTAGTTGTCGCCGCCTATCCAACAGCGGTACGCCTGCGGGGAGTTGAAGATGCGGTCGAGGTTGACGACGGGGATTCCGGCGCGCATGGCCTTGAGGCCGACCTGGGTGAGCGCCTTGCCGTCGGCGGGGAGCACCACCAGGACGTCGACCTTCTTGTTGATCAGCGTCTCGATCTGGCCGATCTGCGCTGCCGTGTCGTTGGAGCCCTCGGTGATCTCCAGCGATACGTCCGAGTACTTCTTCGCGCGGTTCTTGGCGTTGTCGTTGATGGCGTTGAGCCAGCCGTGGTCGGCCTGGGGGCCCGCGAAGCCGATGGTGACGTGCTTGCCGGGCTTGTCGTCGGCGGCCGGCTGGTCGTCCGCGGCGGGCTTCTCGTCCTTGGGGTCGTTGCTGGTGCAGCCGGTGAGGAGGGCACCGGCCGAGACGGCGGCGGTTCCGAAGAGCAGTCCCCTGCGGCTCGCGACAGCTGTCCGGCTCAGGTATGGCATCGACTCTGGCATGGCGGTGAACCCTTTCCTCAGGTCGTGCTCGCGGTACGGCGCTGGACCAGCACGGCGGCGACGATGATCGCGCCCTTGGCGATCTGCTGGACGTCGCTCTGCAGGTTGTTGAGGGCGAAGATGTTGGTGATCGTGGTGAAGATCAGGACGCCGAGCACGGAGCCGGTGATGGTGCCCCGGCCGCCGGTGAGCAGCGTGCCGCCGATGATCGCGGCGGCGATGGCGTCGAGTTCGTAGAGGTTGCCGTTGGTGTTCTGGCCCGAGCCGGACAGGATGATCAGCAGGAACGCGGCGATGCCGCAGCACAGTCCGGACAGGAGGTAGAGGTAGAGCCGCTGGCGCCGTACGTCGATGCCCGCGAGCCGTGCCGCCTCGGCGTTGCCGCCGACGGCGACCGTGCGCCGGCCGAATGTGGTGCGGTTGAGAATCAGCCAGCCGATGACCGTGACGACGGCGAAGACGAGGACCAGCGGCGGTATGCCGAGGACGTACGCGTCGCGCTCGCCAAGCTTCAACACCCCTTCCACGGAGACGATCTGGGTCCTGCCGTCGGTGATCTGGAGGGCGAGTCCGCGGGCTGAGGCGAGCATGGCGAGGGTGGCGATGAAGGGGACCATCGCGCCGTACGCGATCAGCAGTCCGTTGACCAGTCCGCAGCCCACGCCCACGAGCACCGCGGTGAAGAGGATGCCGGCGAAGCCGTACTCCTGGGTGGCGAGCGTCGTCGCCCACACCGAGGAGAGCGCGACGATCGCGCCGACCGAGAGGTCGATGCCGCCGGAGGTGATGACGAAGGTCATGCCGACCGTGACGACGCCGATCACCGAGGCCTGGGTGAGGACGAGTTGGAGGTTGCGGGTGTCGAGGAACTCGTCGGGCTTGGTGATGCCGCCGATGACGATCAGTGCGGCGAGCACGCCGAGGAGGGAGAGGGTGCGGACGTCGGCGTGGGCCGCGAGCGTCCGCCACGCGGGGAGCGGTGCCGTCGAGGGCACCTTGTCGGTACGGTCCCGGGGCGGGGACGCGGGCTGCGTCATGAGGTTCCTTCCATGACCAGGTCGAGGACGCGGTGTTCGTCGAGTTCGCGGGCGGGCGCCGTGTGGACGACGCTGCCCTCGCGGAGCACCAGGACACGGTCGGCGAGGCCGAGGACCTCGGGCACCTCGCTGGAGACCAGCAGCACGGCGAGGCCTTCGTCGGCGAGGCGGCGGATGACCGCGTACAGCTCGGCGCGGGCCCCGACGTCGACGCCGCGGGTCGGTTCGTCAAGCAGCAGCACCTTGCAGCCGCGCAGCAACCAGCGTGCCAGGACCGCCTTCTGCTGGTTGCCGCCGGACAGGGTGCGCACGGGTACCGCCGGGTTGTCGGGGCGCAGGGACAGCTCACGTGTCGCGGTGCGGGCCGCCCGGCGTTCGGCGCCCCGGTCGATCCAACCCCCGTGCGAGAAGCGGGACATGGAGGACACCGACACGTTGCGGGTCACGGACTCCAGCATCAGCAGGGCCTGTGCCTTGCGTTCCTCGGGAGCGAGCCCAAGTCCTGCGCGGACGGCGGCCCGTACGCTGCCTGGCCGCAACGGGCGTCCGTCCACGGTGACTTGACCGGCGCTCGGCCGGCGCGCTCCGTAGATGGTCTCCAGGATCTCGGAGCGTCCGGAGCCGACCAGCCCGGCCAGTCCGACGATCTCGCCGGGACGCAGCTGGAGGTCGAGGGGCGCGAACTCCCCCTCTCTGGCCAGGCCTTGCACTGTCAGCACCGGTTCGCCGGGGGCTGCGGCCGCGGGTCGTTGCGGGAAGACGTACTCGACGTTGCGTCCGGTCATCAGGGCCACGACGTCGCGGGTGGGCGTGGACTTCGCGGGCAGTCCGCCCGCCACCGCCCGGCCGTCCTTCAGGACGGTCACCCGGTCGCCGATGCGGCGGATCTCCTCCAGCCGGTGCGAGATGTAGACGACGGCGACGCCGTCCGCGGTCACATCGCCCACGATGCGGAAGAGGTTGTCGACCTCGTCGGGGTCGAGGGCGGCGGACGGCTCGTCCATGACGATGAGGCGTACGTCGTGGGAGAGCGCCCTCGCCATGGAGACGATCTGCTGCTGGGCGGCCGAGAGGTCGCCGACGAGGCGTCCGGGGTCGATCTCGCTGTGCCCGAGCCGCTTGAGCAGGGCGGCTGTCGAGCTCTTCGCCACCTTTCCGCGTACGACGAACCCGGCGGCCGTGGGCTCGTGCCCGAGGTGGACGTTCTCGGCCACCGACAGTCCCTCCACCAGGTCGAGTTCCTGGTAGATGGTGGCGATGCCGAGGCGCATGGCGGCGATCGGCGACCTCAGCACGGCCGGTTCACCGCGCCAGGTGATCGTTCCGTCGTCGGGCTGGTGGGCGCCGGCGAGGACCTTGATGAGGGTGGACTTGCCCGCCCCGTTCTGGCCGAGCAGACAGTGCACCTCGCCGGCCTGGACGTCGAGGTCGACGCCGTCGAGGGCCCGGACGCCGGGGAACGACTTGGTGATGCCGGACATGGTGAGCAGGGGTGGTTCTGGTGCCATGACGGTTCCCCTCGGCGGGCGTGCGGGCCGGATCCAGGGCAGGGCGCTTACACGAGCAAGCAGGTTCAGGGCGTGGCGGAGCGGGGCGCTGTGCGGGCGACGTCGTACGGGATGTTGCGTACGGGATGTTGCCTGCGGGAGGTGGCGTCGGGGAGGCGTTGCTACGCGGGCGAGAACAGGTGGTCGCTGATGAGCCGGGCCGCGCCGATGACTCCGGCGGTGGGGCCCAACTCGCCCAGCACAATGGGCAGATTGCCGGTCGCGAGCGGCAGTGACTGGCGGTAGACCTGGGTGCGGATCGCGGCGAGCAGGGTGTGGCCGAGACCCGTCACCCCGCCGCCGATCACCACCAGGCCGGGGTTGAAGAAGGAGACGAGCGCGGCGAGGACCTGGCCGGTGCGGTCTCCGCCCTCGCGGATCAGGGCGAGTGCGGTGGCGTCGCCGGCGGCGGCCGCGGCGGCGACGTCGACGGCGCTCAGGCTGCCGGTCGCCTCCAGACGCGTCGCCAGGTCCTGGGAGAGGCCCTGCTGAGCGGCCTCCGTGGCGTCGCGGGCAAGCGCGGCGCCGCTGAAGTGGGCTTCCAGGCAGCCCCGGTTGCCGCAGGCGCAGGGGCGTCCGTCGGGCACGGCCTGGATGTGTCCGATGTCGCCGGCGCTGCCGGTCACACCGCGGTGGACCTCGCCGCCGACGACGATGCCGCAGCCGATGCCCGTGCCGATCTTGACGCAGAGGAAGTCACCCACGGAGCGGGCGACGCCCGCGTGCTGCTCCCCCATCGCCATCAGGTTCACGTCGTTGTCGACCATGACCGGGCAGCCGAGGTCCTGGCTGAGCGCCTCGCGCACCGGGAAGCCGTCCCAGCCGGGCATGATCGGCGGCGCGACCGGCACGCCCTCGGGGAAGCGGACCGGACCCGGGACGCCGATGCCGGCGCCGTCGAATCCCTCCGCGAGCCCGGAGGCCTTCAACTTGGCGGCCATGGTGAGGACTTGCTCGAACACGGCGACCGGGCCCTCGCGGACGTCCATGGGCTGGTTGATGTGCCCCAGGATCTCCAGCTCGGCGTTGGTGACGGCGACATCGATCGAGGTCGCCCCGATGTCGACGCCGAGGAAGCGGAGTGCGGGGGCGAGGCGGACGTTGTGGGAGCGGCGGCCACCGCGGGATGCGGCGAGGCCGTCGGCCACCACGAGCCCGGTCTCCAGCAGCCGTTCGACCTCGACGGCGAGCTTGGACCGGGAGAGGTCGATCTGATCACCGAGCTGGGCACGGGAGTTGGGGCCGCCGTCGCGCAACAGCCGCAGCAGCCGCGCCTGGTGGGCGTTGGCGGGTCGTGCCGTCATACGTCTCACGTGCCCCTCCCCGCTCGGTCGGCCCACACCCGGTTGAGCGGCTTGCGCCCGTCGGGTTCCGGCCGATTCTCCGGCTTGCTTTCGAGGCGAACGTAGCAGCGGCCGCATGGAGTGGGAAGAAGTCGTGCACGAATTGCTTTCAACTTTCTCCACTCTCAGGACAAAGTCGAGAGTCGCGACTCCGTGCACAGGCAGCACAATGGGGCCACTGACGTGCGGAGTTGATGACGGGGTGGGCATGGAGAGGGTGTTGGGGACCGTGGGTGCGCTGTGGCGGCATCCGGTCAAGTCGATGCTGGGGCAGCGGATCCAGGTCGCCGAGGTGACCGATCGCGGGCTGGCCGGCGACCGGCGCCTCGCCCTCCTGGACCGGGAGACGGGCAAGGTCGCCAGCGCCAAGAACCCCCGGCTGTGGCGGACCCTGCTCACCTGCACGGCGACACCGGAGGAGTTCGCGACACGCATCACCGCGCCCGACGGCACGGTTCTGCGGAGCACCGACACGGACGTCGACGAGGCGCTCTCGGCGATCGTGGGCCGGGCGGTCACCCTGATCGGCACACCGCCGCCGCAGGGCACGCTGGACCGGTCCCGGCCCGAGGAGGTCCTGCGTGCGGGCGTGGACGCCGAAGTGGACGCCGATGTCGTGCAGTTCGGCTCGGCGTCTCCCGCCGGTACGTTCTTCGACTTCGCGCCGCTCCACCTGATGAGCACCTCGACCCTCGCCCGGGTGGGCGCGCTGCATCCGCGCGGGGCCGTGGAGGTGCAGCGCTACCGCCCCAACGTCGTGATCGACACGGACGGGGTGGGATTCGTGGACCATGGGTGGTTCGGCGGGGAGTTGAGGATCGGTGACCGGCTCGCGCTGCGCGTGGTGGCCTCGACGCCGCGCTGCGCGGTGCCGACCCTCGCGCACGGCTCGCTGCCGCGCGACCCGCACGCCCTGCGCACGCTCGCCGAGCACCACCGCGTCCCCGCGCTGCCGGGCCGGGCCCCGGAACCCTGCGCCGGCGTCTACGCCCAGGTCCTGCGGCCCGGCCCGGTGCGGCTCGGGGACACCGTCCGGATCTCGGATTCTGCTGGACAGCCGCGCCCTGACCTGCTGTCGTGACGCCGACACCACATCAGGGGGAACGCATGACCGAGCACGCCACGGAGTCACGACCAGGGGCCGACACCGGCAGGGCGGCCCAACGGGTCAGCACCCTGGAGCTCTTCTTCGATCTGGTCTTCGTCTTCACGCTCACGCAGATCACCGTGCTGCTCGCCGCCGACCTGTCGTTCGCGACGGCGGGGCGGGTCGCGCTGATCTTCGTCGTACTGTTCTGGATGTACGGCGCCTACGCGTATCTCACCAACCAGGTGCCGCCCGACCGCCCTTCGCGACGCCTCCTGCTGATGCTGGGCATGGCCGCGTTCCTGGTGTGCGCGCTGGCCATTCCCCGGGCCTTCGACGACGGCGGCGTGGTCTTCGGGCTCGGCTTCCTGGGCGTCGTCCTCGTGCACAGCGCGCTCTACACCCGAAGCCACGGCCGCGACGTCGTCTGGTACGCGGTGCCCAACTCGCTGGCCGCGCTGTCGGTCACGGCCGCCGGGCTCCTCGACGGCCCGGCCGCGGACGGGCTGTGGCTGCTCGCGATCGTGCTGCAGTTCGTCACGCCGTTCTTCGCCGAGCACGGCCCGCGGCGCCGGGACGGGCGCGAAGCCGCCCATCTGCGCGCCCAGTTGGGCGGCCTGAACCCGGCCCACTTCGTGGAGCGGCACGGACTGCTGCTGATCGTCGCCTTCGGCGAGTCCGTCATCGCGATCGGAATCGGCATCGGCGATCAGCCGCTCACCGCGGGCCTGTTCGGCGGCGCGTTCCTCTCCCTGGCCCTGGCGGGCGCGCTGTGGTGGACGTACTTCGTGCGCGACGAGGACCGGGCGGAGGCCGTGTTCACGGCGACGCCGCCGGACCGGCGCTGGCGCCTTGCGATGAACGCCTACTACTACGCCTTCCTGCCGATGCTGCTGGGCATCGCCGCTCTCGCGGCGGGCGTCAAGAAGTCGCTGGGGCACCTCACCGAGCACCTGCACACCGGCCCTGCGCTCGCCCTCGCGGGCGGGGTCGCGCTGTTCCTCGCCGGGGACGTGGCCTTCCGCACGGTCCTGCGGCTCCTCCCGGTGAGCCACCGCGCCGCAGCCGTGCCCGTGGTCCTGGCCACCGCACTGCTCGGCGTCCACCTCTCCGCGGCCGCCGAACTACTGGCCCTGGTGGCCGTGTTGGTCGCGATGCTGGCGGCAGAGGCACGCTGGGCTCCGTGCACAACTGCGGACACGGCTGCGGAAGGCGCCTGACCGTCACGGGCCACGCGCGCGCCTCTCCGACGTGTGCGGCGCGTGCCGTGCGGCCGGCTACTTCTCGCGCTCGTGGTACGTCTTGCGCGTGTGCTCCGTGTGGGCTCGCATGACCTGGGTGGCGCGCGTCTCGTCGCGGTCGGCGATGGCCGCGATGAGGTCGCGGTGCTCGATCCAGGACTGGCGGCCGCGCTGCCGGGCGACCGGTGTGTAGTACCAGCGGACGCGGCGGTCGACCTGCGCGGCCAGTTCGGCGAGGACCGTGTTGCCCGCCAGTTCCATGACCTTCGCGTGGAAGCGGGCGTTCATGGCGACCGCGGCGTCCACGTCGTCGGCGGCTACGGCGCGCTCGCCCTCGGTGCACAGCTCCTCCAGCACGGTGATGCCGGCGGTGCCCGCGCTCGCCGCGGCGAGCCGGGCGGCCTCGGCCTCCAGGAGCGTACGGACGGTGAGGAGCTGGTCGGCCTCCGCCTCCGTCGGCTCATGGACGAACGCGCCCTGGGCGGGCCGCAGATCGACCCAGCCCTCGGTGTTCAGCCGCTGCAGCGCCTCGCGCACAGGCTGCCGGGAGACACCGAGGTGCCCGGCGAGTTCGCTCTCGACCAGGTGCTGGCCCGGCTGGAGGGCACGCGTGGTGATGAGTTCGAGCAGTGCCTCGTAGACGCGGTCGCGCAGCGGGCCGGGCCGTTCGAGCTTGGGCACCGCCCCCTGCGGCAGTCCTGTCGACAACATCGCGGTTCCCCTCCTGGGCAGCGGGGCCAGGGACTCCGTCGACCGTGGCGGTGACGACGGCGGCGGCGCCGCATCCGGAAAGCCAGTATGAATTGTCTTTCGTCTACAGTCTACGGCGCACAATGGCCATGGGGAGGAGAAGTCGGGCTCGTCACACAGGGACGTAGGCACACGTGAGGGGCGGCCGTACGCGCACCTCAGGGGCAGTGCACGCACACGTCAGGGGCAGCGGACGACCTGTCCGGCGTACGACAGGTTTCCGCCGAAGCCGAACAGCAGCACGGGGTCGCCGCTGCGGATCTCGCCGCGCTCCACGAGCTTGGAGAAGGCGAGCGGGATGCTCGCGGCCGAGGTGTTCCCGGAGTCGACGACATCGCGCGCGACGACGGCGTTCACCGCGCCGATCTTCCCGGCGAGGGGCTCGATGATGCGCAGGTTCGCCTGGTGCAGCACGACCCCGGCGAGCTCCTCGGGTGCGAGACCGGCGCGCTCGCAGGCCTGCCGCGCGATCGGCGGGAGCTTGGTGGTGGCCCACCGGTAGACGCTCTGGCCCTCCTGCGCGAACCGCGCGGGCGTGCCCTCGATGCGCACCGCGTTGCCCATCTCGGGCACCGATCCCCACAGCACCGGCCCGATGCCGGGCGTCTCCCCGTCGGGGACCGCCTCGACCACGGCGGCGCCCGCGCCGTCGCCGACCAGGACGCAGGTCGTACGGTCGGTCCAGTCCGCGACGTCGGACATCTTGTCGGCGCCGATGACCAGCGCACGGGTGGCGGCGCCCGCCCGTACGGTGTGGTCGGCGGTCGCGAGGGCGTGCGTGAAGCCCGCGCAGACCACGTTGACGTCCATGGCGGCCGGGGAGGGGATCCCCAGACGGGCGGCTACCCGGGCGGCCATGTTCGGCGAGCGGTCGACGGCCGTGGAGGTGGCGACGAGGACCAGGTCGATGTCGGCCGGGTCCAGGCCCGCCGCCGCGAGCGCCTTGGCCGCCGCGTGCGCGGCCAGCTCGTCGACCGGCTCGTCGGGCCCGGCGATGTGGCGCGTGCGGATACCCACCCGGCTCGTGATCCACTCGTCGCTGGTGTCGACCAGGCCCGCCAGGTCCTCGTTGGTGAGTACCTTGGCGGGCTGGTAGTGGCCGACGGCGGCGATCCGCGTGCCGTTCATGGGTGGTCCCCCTCGTTGCCTTGGGTAGCGGGATCCACCAGTCTGATCAGTGACTCACGGGTACGACGGCAGGCGAAGGGACAGGAAAACCGCGTCAGGCTTGTCGGCTTCTGTCAGCCCTTCGGACGGCCCGAACAGCTACCCCGTGAACAACTGAGTCGCCTTCTGTACGAGTTCGTACAGGCCGTAGCAGAGCGGCGCGCCCACCCACAGCCAGGCGAAGGCGATCAGCCCACGGCGGTCAGGCGGACTCGGACTGTTCTCGCCGGACATCGGCGGCCTCCCTCGGTGCGGGGATGTGGTGACGGGTGTGGACGGGCCGGACGAGCTCGTTGGCGACGAAACCGACGACGAGCAGCCCGATCATGATCATGAAGGAGAGGCCGTAGAGGGCCGAACCGTGTTTGCCCTCGTCCTCCTGCCGGTCGGCGATCCAGTTGACGATCAGCGGGCCGAGGACACCGGCGGTGGACCAGGCGGTGAGCAGCCGGCCGTGGATCGCGCCGACCTGGTAGGTGCCGAAGAGGTCCTTCAGGTAGGCGGGGACGGTCGCGAACCCGCCGCCGTAGAAGGAGAGGATCACCAGCGCGCACACGATGAACAGCGGCTTCGAGGAGTCCCCGAACCACGCGATGAGCGCGTACATCAGGGCGCCCACGCCGAGGTAGACGCGGTAGATGTTCTTGCGGCCGATCAGGTCGGACGTCGACGACCAGCCGATACGGCCCGCCATGTTGGCCGCCGAGAGCAGCGCGACGAATCCGGCCGCCGCGGAGGCCGACACCGGTGTGGAGGTGTCCGCGAAGAAGTCCGTGATCATCGGGGCGGCCTTCTCCAGGATGCCGATGCCCGCGGTCACGTTCATGCACAGCACGACCCACAGGCACCAGAACTGCGGGGTGCGCACGGCGTTGCGGGCCGAGACCTGGACGCCCTCGAACGCACTCGGCGCGCTCTCGACGGGCTTCTCGCTGCGCGGTACGCGCACCAGCAGCACACCGAGGGTCATGAAGACGGCGTACGTCAGTCCGTGCACGAGGAACGCGAGCGCGATGCCGTGCGAGTCGGAGCCGAAGGACTTCAGCATCTGCGCGGACCACGGCGAGGCGATCAGCGCACCGCCGCCGAAGCCCATGATCGCGATCCCGGTGGCCATGCCGGGTCGGTCCGGGAACCACTTGATCAGTGTCGAGACGGGCGAGATGTAGCCGATGCCGAGGCCGATGCCGCCCACGAAGCCGTAGCCGAACACGATCAGCCAGAACTGCTCGGTGGCAGCGCCGAGCGCGGCGATCAGGAAGCCGGAGGAGAAGCAGACGAGGGCGACGGTCATCGCCCAGCGCGGCCCGTTGCGCTCCACGAGCGTGCCGCCGAACGCGGCGGACAGGCCGAGCATGACGATGCCGAGCTGGAAGGGGAGCGCGCTCTGGGTGCCGCTGAGGCCGAGCGCGGATTCGAGCGGCGGCTTGAACACGCTCCAGGCGTAGGCCTGGCCGATGGAGAGGTGGACCGACAGGGCTGCGGGCGGAACGAGCCAGCGGCTCCAGCCGGCCGGTGCGAGAGGGGGGCTCATGATCCCGGAGGATAGGAAGGATCAAGGGAGTTGAGAACCTGCGCGTCGACCGTATGCGGTGAGCGGTATGCAGGAAGCGGCGAACGGTCGGCGGGGGCGCGGGTGGAGCGAGACGGGCCCGGCAACGGGCCCGGGACCGCGTTCAGTGCTGCGCGAAGTCTTGCTGGTCCAACTTCCATACTGTAGACAATATTTCGTCGACAGTGTTCGGCAGTTCCTCGGTACCCTCGACCGAACGGAGCGAGCCACCGTGAAAGTCGCAGTTCTCGGCGCCGGTGCGATCGGCGCCTACGTCGGCGCCGCGCTGCACCGCGCGGGCGCCGATGTGCATCTCATCGCCCGTGGACCGCATCTCGCGGCCATGAGGCGCGACGGCGTCCAGGTCCTCAGTCCACGCGGCGACTTCACCGCGCGGGCCCATGCCACCGACGACCCGGCCGAGGTGGGCCCGGTCGACTTCGTCCTGCTGGGCCTGAAGGCCAACTCGTACGCGGCGTGCGGGCCGCTGATCGAGCCCCTGCTGCACGACACCACCGCGGTGATCGCCGCCCAGAACGGCATCCCGTGGTGGTACTTCCACCGGCACGGCGGCCCGCACGACGGCCACCGCGTCGAGAGCGTGGACCCCGGCGGCGCGGTCAGTGCGGTGATCGCGCCCGAACGGGCCATCGGGTGTGTGGTGTACGCCGCGACCGAGCTGGCAGGGCCGGGAGTCGTACGCCATCTCGAAGGCACCCGGTTCTCCGTCGGCGAGCCCGACCGCTCGATCTCGCAGCGCTGCCTGGCGTTCAGCGAGGCCATGCGGGCGGGCGGACTCAAGTGCCCGGTCGAACCGGACCTGCGCAACGACATCTGGCTCAAGCTGCTGGGCAACATCTCCTTCAACCCCATCAGCGCGCTGGCCCGCGCCACGATGCGGCAGATGTGCCTGCACGGCGGCACCCGCAAGGTCATCGAGATCATGATGACCGAGACGCTCGCCGTAGCCGAGGCGCTGGGCTGTGAGGTCGGCGTCTCCATCGAACGGCGGCTGGCCGGGGCCGAACGCGTCGGCGACCACCGCACCTCCACGCTCCAGGACCTGGAGCGCGGCAAGCCGCTCGAACTCGACGTCCTGCTCGCCGCCGTCGTCGAGCTGGCGGACATCACCGGCGTCCCCGTGCCGACGCTGCGGACCGTCCACGCCATCTCGGACCTGCTCGCATTGAGGACCGCCGCATGAGGAAACGCGACCGAACTCCCAAGACCTACAACCGACTTACGCATCCCTTGATCCGCGACTCCCGCGACGAACCCTTCCGCCCCGCCACCTGGGACGAGGCGCTGACCCGTGCGGCCGCCGGCCTGGACGCGGCGCGCGGCGCGTTCGGGATGTTCTCCTGCGCCCGCGCGACCAACGAAATGAACTATGTGGCACAGAAGTTCGCGCGGGTCGTGATGGGCACGAACAACGTGGACTCCTGCAACCGCACCTGCCACGCACCGAGCGTCGCCGGTCTCACGGCGGCCTTCGGCTCGGGCGGCGGCACCTCCTCGTACGCGGAGGTCGAGCACACCGACCTCGTCGTGATGTGGGGCTCCAACGCCCGCTTCGCGCACCCGATCTTCTTCCAGCACGTGCTCAAGGGGATCCGCAACGGGGCGCGGATGTACGCGGTCGATCCGCGCCGCACGAGCACCGCCGAGTGGGCGGAGAGCTGGCTCGGGCTGAACGTCGGCACCGACATCCCGATGGCGCACGCGATCGGCCGCGAGATCATCCACGCGGGCCTCGCCAACCAGGCGTTCATCGACCGGGCCACGTCCGGCTTCGAGGCGTACCGGACACTCGTCGAGCCATGGACGCTGTCGCTCGCCGAGAAGGTGACGGGCGTACCGGCCGCAGCCATACGGGAGTTGGCGCACGCCTACGCACGGGCGGAGCGGGCCCAGCTGTGCTGGACGCTCGGCATCACCGAGCACCACAACGGCACCGACAACGTCCGCGCACTGATCAACCTGTCCCTGCTGACCGGGCACGTGGGCCGCCACGGCTCCGGGCTCCAGCCCCTGCGCGGCCAGAACAACGTGCAGGGCGGCGGCGACATGGGAGCCATCCCCAACCGGCTGCCCGGCTTCCACGACATCCTCGACCCCGATGCCCGGCTGAGGTTCGAGTCCGCCTGGGACACCGTCATCCAACCCCGCTACGGGCTGAACCTCACCGAGATGTTCGAGGCCATGGAGGAGGGCGCCCTCAAGGCCGTCTACTGCATCGGTGAGAACCCCGCGCAGTCGGAGGCCGACAGCGAGCAGGCGATGCGGCGGCTGCGCAACCTCGACTTCCTCGTCGTCCAGGACATCTTCCTCACGAAGACGGCCGAGTTGGCGGACGTCGTGCTCCCCGCGACCGCCGGGTGGGCCGAGACGGAGGGCACGACGACCAACAGCGAGCGGCGGGTCCAGCGGGTACGCCGGGCCGTCACACCGCCCGGCGAGGCGCGCGAGGACGTCGACATCATCTGCGACCTGGCCTCGCGCCTGGGGCACGAGTGGAAGTACGCGGACTCCGAGACCGTCTGGAACGAGCTGCGGTCGGTGTCGCCGGACCACTACGGGATGACGTACGAGCGCCTTGAGGAACACCAGGGCATCCAGTGGCCCTGCCCGCAGACGGACCGGCTCGAACCGACGTATCTGCACGGGCGGTTGTGGGAGGCGGATCCCGCGAAGAGGGGGCTTCTCGCGCCCTTCGGGCTCGTCGCGCACGATCCGCCCGTCGACCTCACGGACGAGCAGTACCCGATCCGGCTCACCACCGGGCGCCGCCTCGACTCGTACAACACCGGTGTGCAGAGCGGTGGTTTCGCCTCCCCGCTGCGGCGCGGCGAGTTCGTCGAGCTGTGCCCGGAGGACGCCGAGCGCTACGGGGTCGCGGTGGGCGAGGAGGTCCGGGTCTCGTCCCGGCGCGGGGCCGTGGTGGCACCCGTGTGGGTCGACACGGCGCTGCGGCCCGGGCTCGCGTTCATGACCATGCACTTTCCCGACGAGGTGGACACCAACCAGCTGACGATCGAGGCCAACTGCCCGATCGCGGGCACGGCGGAGTTCAAGGCGTCGGCCATCCGGATCGAGAAGCTGCCCGCTGCGATGCAAGTGAGGTGATGTGGTGGACCTGCACTTCGGTGACAGCAAACCGACGGACGAGGAGCGGGCGGCGGTCGACGCGCTGCTCGGCCCTCCGGAGTCCTCGTGGGAAGGCGCCGACAGGTCGGACGCCGATTTGCGGTGGGCGCGCGGTGGCCGGGAGGCCCGGGAGCGCCGTGATCTGCTGTTGCCGGGGCTGCACGCCCTCAACGACCGCGTCGGGTGGATCAGCGAGGGGGCTCTCGACTACCTCTGCCGGCGCCTCACCGTCCCGCCGGCCGAGGCGTACGGGGTCGCCACGTTCTACTCCCTGTTCTCCCTCAAGCCGCGGCCCGCGACGGTGCTGCACGTCTGCACGGACCTCGCCTGCGCGGGTGCCGGGGCGGCCGAGCTGTGTGCGGGGGTCGAGGCGCGGCTCGGGCTCGGCAGCGGGGTGAGTGTGGAGCGGAGTCCTTGTCTGGGGTTGTGCGAGCGGGCGCCGGCCGCGTTGGTGGTGCGGGCGGGTGCCGCCGCGGGGCCGGGTGCGCCTGCGGCGGGCCTCGCCGCCGCCGCCCCTTCCCGTCCCGAAACCGGGGGCTCCGCCCCCAGACCCCCTTATCGGCCTGAACGGCCCAGTCCTCAAACGCCGGACAGGCTGGAAGCAGCCACCGCTGTCGTCGGTGCCGCCGATATCGACACCGTCGTCCTCGCCGCCACCGCCCCCGAGACCGCCCCCGCCGAGCCGTCCGCCGCCATGGCGGTCCCCCAGGCCGGTCAGGGCGGCCTGGTCCTGCTGTCCCGCGTCGGCGTCGTCGATCCCGCCTCCCTCGACGACTACCGAGCCCACGGCGGCTACAGCGCCCTGCGCCAGGCCTTCGCGCTCGGCCCCGGCGGCGTCATCCGCGAGGTCACCGACGCGGGCCTGGTCGGCCGCGGCGGCGCCGCCTTCCCCACCGGCCGCAAGTGGCTGGCCACGGCGTCGCAGCCCGACCATCCGCACTATCTCGTGTGCAACGCGGACGAGTCCGAACCGGGCACGTTCAAGGACCGGGTGCTGATGGAGGGCGACCCGTACGCGCTCGTCGAGGCGATGACGATCGCGGCGTACGCGGTGGGGGCGCACAAGGGATACCTGTATCTGCGCGGCGAGTACCCGCGCGCGCTGCACCGCATGGAGCACGCCATCGGGCAGGCACGCGCGCGTGGCCTGCTCGGGGACGACGTGCTCGGGCAGGGATACGCCTTCGACATCGAGATACGGCGGGGCGCGGGGGCGTACATCTGCGGGGAGGAGACGGCCCTGTTCAACTCGATCGAGGGCTACAGAGGTGAGCCCCGTTCGAAGCCGCCCTTCCCCGTGGAGAAGGGTTTGTTCGGCAGACCCACCGCGGAGAACAACGTCGAGACGCTGGTGAACGTGCTGCCGATCCTGACGACGGGTGCGGGGGCGTACGCCACCATCGGCACGGAGAAGTCCACCGGGCCGAAGCTGTTCTGCGTGTCGGGGAGCGTGGAGCGGCCGGGCATCTACGAGCTGCCGTTCGGGGCGACACTCGGTGAGCTGCTGACGCTCGCAGGAGTGCGTAAGCGTTTGCGCGCGGTTCTCCTCGGAGGCGCGGCCGGCGGCTTCGTACGGCCCGACGAGCTGGACATCCCGCTCACCTTCGAGGGCACACGGGAGGCGGGCACGACGCTCGGCTCGGGGGTGGTGATGGCCTTCGACGACACCGTTCCGCTCCCCCGGCTGCTGCTGCGGATCGCCGAGTTCTTCCGCGACGAGTCGTGCGGCCAGTGCGTGCCGTGCCGGGTCGGGACCGTACGCCAGGAGGAGGCGCTGCACCGGATCGCCGAGCGCACGGGCGCCGAGGCCGCGGGTGACATCGCCCTTCTTCGCGAGGTGGGACGCGCCATGCGGGACGCCTCGATCTGCGGTCTCGGGCAGACCGCGTGGAACGCCGTGGAGTCCGCCATCGACCGTCTGGGGGCGTACGAATGATCAGCACCGAACGCGCGGGGGCCGCCGTATGACCGCGATACCGCTGGGGATCCCCCGCCGGCTCGTCGAGTTCACCCTCGACGGGGAGCAGGCCCGGGTTCCCGAGGGCTCCACGATCCTGGACGCCTGCCGGGCCGCCGGGAAGGACGTCCCGACCCTCTGCCAGGGCGACACCCTCACCCCGAAGAACGCGTGCCGCGTCTGCGTGGTCGAGGTCGAGGGGGCCAGGACCCTCGTCCCGGCCTGCTCCCGCAAGGCGGAGGCGGGCATGGAGGTGAGCACCGGCTCCGAGCGCGCCCGGCACAGCCGCAAAATCGTCCTCGAACTGCTCGTCTCCTCGGTCGACTTGTCGACCACGCCGCAGGTGGCCGAGTGGATCAAGGAGTACGAGGCGAAGCCGGACCGCTTCGGCCCGGACGCGGCCCGTGTCGATGAGGAGGCGAGGGTCGACAACGAGCTGTACGTGCGCGACTACGACAAGTGCATCCTCTGCTACAAGTGCGTCGACGCCTGCGGCGACCAGTGGCAGAACACCTTCGCGATCTCGGTCTCCGGGCGCGGATTCGACGCCCGGATCGCCGTCGAGCACGACGCCCCGCTGACCGACTCGGCGTGCGTGTACTGCGGGAACTGCATCGAGGTGTGCCCGACCGGCGCCCTGTCGTTCAAGTCCGAGTTCGACATGCGCGCGGCGGGTACGTGGGAGGAGTCCGCGCAGACCGAGACGACCACCGTGTGCGCGTACTGCGGAGTGGGCTGCAACCTCACTCTGCACGTGCAGGACAATGAGATCGTGAAGGTCACCTCGCCGCACGACAACCCGGTGACCCACGGCAACCTCTGCATCAAGGGCCGTTTCGGCTACCAGCACGTACAGAACCGGGGCTGATCAGGACATGGGACGAGTCACGGAACGACGCAAGGTGATCCGCATCCGCGACGGGGCCGTCTCCGCCCGCCCGGACACACTCGTCGCCGAGGAACCCCTGGAGATACGTCTCAACGGCAAGGCCCTCGCGATCACCATGCGCACGCCGGGCGACGACTTCGCGCTCGCCGCGGGCTTCCTGGTCAGCGAGGGTGTGCTGGGCGCGGCGGACGAGCTGCAGAGCATCGTGTACTGCGCCGGCGCGACGGTGGACGGCTCGAATTCGTACAACGTGGTGGACGTGCGGACGGCGCCGGGAGTCGTCATCCCGGACATCACGCTGGAGCGGAACGTGTACACGACGTCGTCCTGCGGGCTGTGCGGCAAGGCGAGCCTGGACGCGGTCCGTACGACGGCGCGCTGGGCGATCGACGACACGCTCGGCGACACCACTCCCCCGGTGCGGCTGGAACCCGAGCTGCTCGCGAGCCTCCCCGACCGGCTGCGGGCGGCCCAGCGGGTGTTCGACCGGACCGGGGGTCTGCACGCGGCGGCCCTGTTCACGGAGGACGGCGAGCTCCTCGACGTACGGGAGGACGTGGGCCGGCACAACGCGGTCGACAAGCTCGTCGGACGGGCCCTGCAAAGCGGGCAGCTGCCGCTGTCCCGCACGGTTCTGCTGGTGTCGGGCCGCGCCTCCTTCGAGCTGGCGCAGAAGGCGGTCATGGCGGGCATCCCGGTCCTGGCGGCGGTCTCGGCGCCGTCGTCCCTGGCGGTCGATCTGGCCGCCGAGACGGGTCTGACGCTGGTCGGCTTCCTGCGCGGCCCCTCCATGAACGTGTACGCGGGCGAGCACCGCATCGCTCTGCGGGCCGCGGCCGCCCAGGGCTGACCGGGCTCGCCGCGACACGACGGCGGGGCCCCGAACGGCGGGGAGCGCCCCCTGCGCCTTCGGGGCCCCTCCCTTTGCTCGGTCGCCTCCGGGGCGCCTCAAGCCGGTGTCGGGGAGCCGACCGTGCTCAGCCCCTGGTGAAGTGCACCTCGGCGGCCGTCACCACCGTGCCCAGGCGCGGGAAGTCGAGCCGTACGGACGCGTCGTGTTCGGCGGCGGTGAAGGCGGCCATCGCGTCCTGGACGAAGACGAGGTCGTAGCCGAGGTCGCCGGCGGCGCGGGCGGTGGACTCGACGCCGAGGTTGGTGGCGATGCCACCGAACACGAGGGTGGTGACGCCGCGTTCGCGCAGCCGCTCGTCCAGGCCGGTGCCCTGGAACCCGCCGATGGTCCGCTTCACGATCTCGATGTCGCCCGCCGCCGCGAGCCCGGCGGCGAGGCCGCTGCCGGGTGGCTGCTCGACGATCCCGGGTCGTTCGACACGGATGAGCACGACGGGCGCTCCCGCGGAGCGGAACGCTGTGGCCAACTCCTCGGACACGGTGAGGACTTCGGTGCCCTTGTGGGGTTCCAGGGGCAGCGCGACGATGCGGTCCATCAGGTCGACGAGGACGAGGGCCGTGCGGGCCGGGTCGAGGGCGAGGCGGGGTTCGGTCATGACGGAACGTTAGCCCGCGTCAGCCGTCCGTACCGGAAATCCGGATCAACAGGTCCATGAACTGCTCCCGCTCAGCGGCGGACAGGGAGGAGAGCAGCGCGTCGTTCGCCACGCGCGCCGCCTTCTCGCAACGCTTCAGCAGCCGCCCGCCCTCCTCGGTGAGCGACACCGCGTTCTTGCGACGGTCCTTCGGGTCCGGTTCGCGGACGACGAGGCCGGCGCCCTGGAGGTCGTTGAGGACTCCGACCAGGTCCTTGGGGTCGAGGTGGATGCTGCGGCCCAGCTCGGCCTGGGCGACGGGGCCGAGGTCGCCGACGGCGCTGAGCGCCACGTGGTGCCACATCTTCTGCCCCTCGGCGGCCAGCGCCTCGGAGACGAGAGCGCGACCGCGGGCGGCGGCCCGGCCGAGGAGCCAGCTGGGGAGCGTGCGGATCTCGTGAAGCGCGGCAGCGGAGGTGGGCGCGGGAGGCGGGGCGGGCGCGTCGGACATGGGCACACCCTACCGAGAAATCGTTGGACTTCCCAATGAATGCCGGGCTACCGTTGGGACTCCCAACGAATTCTGGAGGTGCGATGCGTCGCGTCCGGTACGAACACACGGGTGGTCCGCTGTTCACGGAGGAGGTGCCCGTCGCCGCCGCCGGCCCCGGCGAGCTGCTCGTACGCGTGGAGGCGATCGGCGTGACCCTGCCCGTCGTGCGCAAGGTGACCGAGGCCCCGGAGCCCATCGCGCTCGGCGGCGAGATCGCCGGGGAGGTCGTCGCCGTGGGCGCGGGTGTCTCCCGCTTCACCGTGGGCGAACGCGTCACCGGCCTCTGCTTCGGGCACGGGTACGCCGACTTCGCACTCCTCGACGAGGCCATGACGTCACGGATCCCGGACACCGCGAGCGCCGTCGACGCCGTCGCCCTCGTCCGCAGCGGACTCGTCGCCCTCGGCGCCCTGGAGGCGGCGCGCCCCGAGCCCGGCGAGTCGGCGCTCGTGACGGGGGCGGCGAGCGGTGTCGGGCATCTGGCCGTCCGGCTCGCCCGGCTGCGCGGGGCGTCGCGTATCACCGGCGCCGTGTCCGGTCCCGGCAAGGCCGACTTCGTGCGCGGCCTCGGGGCCGACGAGGTGGTCACCTACGACTCCGCGGACTGGGGCGAGCCGGTCGACTACGCCCTCGACGCGGTCGGCGGCAGCCTGCTGACCCCGGCCGTCGCCGCACTCGCGCCGGGCGGGCGGCTCGTCGCGTACAGCTCGGGCGGCGGGACGATCCAGGCGTACGACCTGCTGGTGGGCGCCAAGTCCGTGATCGGCTTCCAGATGGCACTGATCGCCCGCCGTCGCCCGGAGTTGTACGAGCGGTGGCGCCAGGAGCTGTGGCGACTGCACGCGGACGGCGCACTGCGCCCCGCCGTGCACGGGGAGTTCGCGTTGGAGGACGCCGCGAAGGCCCATGCGGTGATCGAGTCGCGAAGCAACCTCGGCAAGGTGGTGCTGATCCCCTGAAGTCCGGCAGCCGGGCGCCCGGGCCGCCGCCGGACGTGACCCGTGCACGCTTCTTGTGGGGTGCCTGAGAGCCCAAGTAGCGTCTGTGGCTCGCACGTTGGACGTGGGACGTCGGATGTGGGACGTCTAGATGTCCCTACGTATGAAGACGTATGACGACGCATGAAGACGTATGAAGGGCAGGCCCCACCATGCCGTCAAGCCTCCGCGCACGTCTGAGATCCCTCCTCACCGCCGGTCTCACCACCGCGGCCCTCCTCGCCCTGCCGAGCCCCGCGAGCGCCCAACAGGCGTCCGCAGCAGGCGAGTTCGAGCAACAGGTGCTCTTCAAGGCATCCCAGGACCCCGGCTACGCGTGCTTCCGCATTCCCGCCGTCGTGAAGAGCGCCGACGGCACCCTGCTGGCCTTCTCCGAGGGCCGGGTCGACAACTGCGGGGACGCGGGCGACATCGACATCGTCCTCAAACGGTCCGAGGACGGCGGGCGCACCTGGGGCCCGCTCCAGGTCGTCAACGAGGGCGCGGGCGACACGCACGGCAACCCGGCGCCCGTCGTGGACCGCAGGACCGGCAGGATCCTGCTGGCGGAGACCTACAACACGGGCCGTACGGACAGCGCGAGCTGCTCCACCCCCTGCGACCGCACCCCGCACCTCCAGTACAGCGACGACGACGGGCAGACCTGGTCCCGGCCGCGCGATCTCAGCGACGAGATCCTCCCGCCGGACTGGAACTCCTGGTACGCCACCGGACCGGTGCACGGCATCCAGCTCACCCGGGGCCGGCACGCGGGCCGGCTCGTCTTCGGCGTCAACACCGAGACCTGGAACGGCAGTCGGGTCACCGCCAATCACGCGGCGCTCATCACCAGCGACGACGGCGGCGACCACTGGGACATCGGCGCGACGGACTCGTGGCCCATCGCCGACGACGGGACGTTCCGCCAGAAGCCGTCCGAGGTGACGCTCACGGAGCGCACCGACGGTTCCGTCCTCGTCAGCGGCCGCGAGCAGGACGGCACCGACCTCGGTCACCGCACCCAGGCCGTCAGCCGCGACGGCGGCGACAGCTTCGTCGCCCCCTTCCGCGACCTCCCGGACCTCTACGCGCCCCAGGTCCAGGGCTCCTCCCTGCGCCTGGGCGACCGGATCCTGCTGTCCTGCCCGGGCGACCCGGACCGCCGCCGGACGATGATGATCCGCTCCTCCTACGACGGCGGCCGCACCTGGGACAGCGTGGACCGCGGCACGGTCGTGACCACGGACTGGTCCGGTTACTCGGACATGGTGCGGGCCGACGGTGACACCGTGGGCCTGATGTACGAGGGCGGCGCCGTCGACGCGCGCGACGAGATCCGCTTCGCGAGGTTCACCGAGGACTGGCTGAAGCCGCGCCGCGGCCCGGACCCGACGACCG
>NZ_JBEXDZ010000091.1:0-36389 GCF_040606085.1 Streptomyces sp. NPDC005485
GGCCGAACTGCCGCACCATGCGCTGGGCTACCCGGATCCACGCGGGCTGCCCCAGCTGCGTACGGCCCTGGCGGAGTTGCTCGCGCGCCGAAGGGGCGTGGTCGCGGACCCCGAGCGGATCGTCGTGGTGTCCGGGGTCGCGCAGGCGACGACGCTGCTGGGATTCGTGCTGCACGCGCGCGGGATGCGCCGTGCCGGCGTCGAGGACCCGGGGAGCCCGCAGCACGGTGCGCTGTATGCCTCGGCCGGTATCGAAACCGTGGCGCTGCCCCTGGACGAGGAGGGCCTGGCCATCGGTCCGCTAAAGGCGTCGGGCGTCCGGTCGGTGGTGACGACACCCGCCCACCAGTTCCCCACCGGCCTCGCCTACTCCGCACGGCGCCGCGCGGAACTCCTCGACTGGGCACGCTCGGTGGACGGTCTGGTCGTCGAGGACGACTACGACGGGGACTTCCGCTACGACCGTGCCCCCGTGGGCGCCCTGCAGGGCCTCGACCCCGAACACGTCGCCTACACGGGCTCGGTCAGCAAGTCCCTCGCGCCCGGGCTGCGGCTCGGCTGGCTGCTCGTCCCGGAGTCGCTCGCCGGGGCGGTCGTCGAGCGCAAACGCACGATGGATCTCGGCCATCCCGCGATCGACCAGGCTCTGCTGGCCCACTTCGTGGAGCGGGGTGACTACGACCGCCAACTGCGGCGCTGCCAGCGTGCCTACCGGGAGCGGCGCGACGCCCTCGTGTCCGCCCTGGAGGAGCACTTTCCGGGCACGGAGGTCTCCGGGATCGCCGCGGGCCTGCACGCCATCGCCGCACTGCCGGGACGGTACGGACCGCCGGACCGATTCCTGAAGCTCACCGCGGCGGCCGGGGTGGCGGTGCGACCACTGACGGACTACGCGTACGGCGACGGGGCCGCCGAATCAGCCGACCCCCGCATACGACTGGTGCTCGGCTACGCCCACCGGTCCCCCGCGCGGATCCGCGAAGGGATACGGCTGATGGCGGACGCCGTGCAGTCCTGAGAGACCCCGCCGGCGCGGGCCGCACACCCGCGCTGCCCCTCATGGCCGACTTACCCCGCCCGGGACACGCCGTGAACAACCGCAGGCTCCCTTGTCCGCGCGGTCAGTTGTTCACTTGTGGTTTCCGTGTGCGCTGCGACGCACCAGTAGTTGTGGCTCTGCACACTGGCCGAATCCGTCCCCGGAGGCGCATTCATGTCGCACCGTCCGTCCCACTCCTTCCCCGGTCGCCGCAGCGTGCTGCGCGGCTCCCTCGCCGCGTCCGCGGCACTGACCGTGCCCGCAGCGCTCGGGGCGGCCCCGGCGCTCGCCCTGTCCGGGCGGCCGAAGGCGGGGTGGGGCGTCCAGGCGGGCGATGTGACCGCCCACTCCGGCCTGGTGTGGGTCCGCTCCGACCGGCCGGCCCGGATGATCGTCGAGACGTCCGCGATCGAGTCGTTCCGCAACCCGCGCAGATGGCACGGCCCGCTGCTGGGCGCGGACACCGACTTCACCGGTACGACGCGACTGCACGGACTGCCGGCCGGCGAGCAGATCCACTACCGGGTGCTGCTCGCCGACCCGGACGACCCGCGTCGCACCGGCGAACCGGTCCCGGGCACCTTCCGTACGACACCGCTCGGGCGGCGCGACGGCGTGCGCTTCCTGTGGTCGGGCGACCTGGCGGGGCAGGGCTGGGGCATCAACCCCGACCTCGGCGGCTACCGGATCTACGACGCGATGGCCAGGCTCGACCCGGACTTCTTCCTGTGCAGCGGTGACAGCATCTACGCCGACGGACCCATCTCGGCGACCGCGGCGCTGCCCGACGGGAGCACCTGGCGGAACATCACGACCGATGAGAAGTCCAAGGTCGCCGAGAGCCTCGCCGAGTTCCGCGGCAACTTCCGCTACAACCTGCTGGACGAGAACCTGAAGCGGTTCAACGCGCAGGTGCCCTCCATCGTCCAGTGGGACGACCACGAGGTGCGCAACAACTGGTACCCGGGCGAGGTGATCGCGGCCACGGACACCCGCTACACCGAGAAGAGCGTCGACGTGCTGGCCGCCCGTGCGCGCCGCGCGTTCAGCGAGTACTTCCCGATCTCCACGCTGCGGCCGGGCGCCGACGAGGGCCGGGTCCACCGCGTCATGCGCCACGGCCCCCTCCTCGACGTGTTCGTCCTCGACATGCGGACGTACCGCAACGCGAACTCCCCTGACACGCAGACCACCGACCCGCAGGGCATCCTCGGCGCCGAGCAGTTGGCGTGGCTCAAGCGCGAGCTGGCGGCGTCGCGTGCCGTGTGGAAGGTGATCGCCGCCGACATGCCGCTCGGCCTGGTCGTACCGGACACCACCGAGGGCAAGCCGAACATCGAGGCCGTCGCGCAGGGCGACCCCGGCGCGCCCCTCGGGCGTGAGCTGCAGATCGCCGAGCTGCTGCGGTTCGTCAAGCACCGGAAGATCACGGGCACCGTCTGGCTGACGGCCGATGTGCACCACACCTCGGCGCAGCACTACCAGCCGTCGCGGGCCGCCTTCACGGACTTCGAGCCGTTCTGGGAGTTCGTGTCCGGCCCGCTCAACGCGGGTGCCTTCCCAGCGAGCGCGCTGGACGCCACGTTCGGACCCGAGCGGGTGTTCGTGAAGGCGCCGACCGCGTCCAACGTCTCGCCCGCCGGCGGCTACCAGTTCTTCGGTGAGGTCGACATCGACGGCGACAGCGGGGAACTGACGGTCCGGCTGCGTGAGCAGGACGGCACGGTGCTGTTCACACAGGTGCTGCAGCCGGGGCGGGTCGGGCAGTAGTTCTCGTACGGGCCTCGCTGCGCGCTCTCGTACAGGAATGAACAAAAAGGGCGGAACGACACTTTACCGATCAGTCACAAACCGTTCGTGATCACGCAACACCGTTCCTCCACAGTGGCTGCATGACTCCAGACATCTCTGATGTGACGCGTGCGAAGCACGGTCGCCCCGTCCACCACTGGCGACGGGACGTGATCGAGCTCGCAGCCCTGTTCACGGCGGTCGCGGTCGCGGACGCCGTTGCCAACCTGATCGGCCATGGTCCCGACGGACCCGCTCTGCTCGGGATCTCGGCCGCGGTCCTGGTCGCCACGGCCGGGTTCCACACATGGTGGGCACGGCGCCATGGTCACGCACCGCCGGAGACCGATACCGGTACCCGGCCGACCGCGGCAGCAGCGCGGGAGGCCGGGCCGGCCGAGGAATCCGCGGGATCGCCGGAGGCCGGGGCGACCGTGCTGTGGCGCATGCGGACGACGGTGAAGGACGAGCCGGGGTCGCTGGCCTCGCTCTGCACCGCGCTGGCGCAGCGGCTGGTCGACATCCTCAGCCTGCAGACGCACCCGCTGGCGGAGGGCACCGTGGACGAGTTCCTGCTCCGCGCGCCCGCCGGCCTGGCCGCATCCGACCTCACCCACGCCGTCGCGCGAGCGGGCGGCACGGGAACCTGGATCGAGCGCGCCGACGCCCACGATCTGGTGGACGCCCCGACGCGCGTCCTGGGCCTGGCCACCCGTACGGCTCTCGACGCCGCGGAACTGCCGCTCGCCCTGCGGCAGTTGCTCGGCCGTTGCACCATCCGCTCGCTGCCCGCCACCTCGCCCACGTCCGGCCGGAGCCAGGAGAGCGCCCCCGTCGAGGGCGCACTTGAGGACACGGTGATGCGGCTGCGGGCGCCGGAAGGCGGAGTGATCACGGTGGAACGGCCGTATCTGCCGTTCACACCCACGGAGTTCGCGCGGGCGCGGGCCCTGGTCGAGCTGGACGCACGGCTCGGCCCGCGCATCCCGCGCGGGCAGGACGTGCTGACCCTGCCCGAGGGCAACGCGATCACCGTACGGCGGGCCGATGTGTCGGACGTGGAGGCCGCGAAGGCGATGCACGAGCGGTGCTCACCGCGCACGCTGAGCATGCGATACCACGGCCCGGTCGGCGACGCGGCCCGCTACCTCAACCACCTGCTCAGCCCGCGCTTCGGGCGCACTCTCGCCGTGCAGACGGCCTCGGGGCGCATCGTGGGGCTCGGCCACCTTCTCTGGGACGGCGACGAGACCGAGATCGCGCTGCTCGTCGAGGACGACTGGCAGCGGCGCGGCATCGGCGGCGAACTGCTCGGCCGTCTCGTGGAGATGGCCGTCGAGGCGCACTGCGAGAACGTGTACGCCGTCACGCAGGCGTCCAACACCGGGATGGTCGCCGCGATGCGCGGCCTGGACCTTCCCCTCGACTACCAGATCGAGGAGGGCACCCTGGTCATCACGGCCCGGCTGGACAGCGTCTCTGCCGCCTCGCACCTGTCCTGCGAAGCGCCGTGCGGAGAGCAGGGCGGACGGGAGTAGGCAGACGTCGCGCCGGGGTCCGGGGACCACCGCCCCGGGCCCCGGCCATCCGTCTCGGCGGCCTCGCCCTCAGAGGCCGGAGGTGCTGAGATCCTCGAACTCGGCCCCAAGGACGGCACCCGGCCCGCCCAACGCGGTGTCCAGGTCCGCCCAGAGATCCTCGACGTCCTCCAAGCCCACGGACAGGCGCAGCAATTGGTCGCTGACCCCCGCGTCGCGGCGGTCCCGGGCGTCGACGATGCGGTGGCTGATGGACGCCGGATGCTGGATCAGGCTGTCGACGCTGCCGAGGCTGACGGCGGGGGTGATCAGGCGGACCCCGGCGATGACCTCGTGGGGGTCGCCGACGACCTCGAAGGCGAGCATGCCGCCGCCGATGCGCGGATAGTGGACGCGGGCGACGCGCGGGTCGGCGGCCAGTCGGCCGGCCAGTTCCGCCGCGTTCGCGGAGGCGGCGCGCACCCGGACCGGCAGCGTCGACAGGCCCCGCAGCAACAGGTATCCGGCCAGCGGATGGAGAACTCCCCCGGTCGCGAACCGGACTTGGCGCAGCTGCCGGGCGAACTCCTCGTCGCAGGCGACCACTCCCGCCATCACGTCACCATGTCCGCCCAGGTACTTGGTCGCGCTGTGCAGCACCAGCCGGGCGCCCTGCTCGGCCGGGCGCTGCAGCACCGGCGTGGCGAACGTGTTGTCCGCGAGGAGCGGCACGGAACCGCAGGCGTGCGCGACAGCCCGCAGGTCGAGCTCGGCAAGCGTCGGGTTGGCCGGGGACTCCACCATCACCAGGCCCGTGTCGGGGCGCAGCGCGTCCGCGATGCCGGCCGGGTCGACCCAGGTCACCTCCGAGCCCAGCAGCCCTGCCGTGAGGAGATGGTCGCTGCAGCCGTACAGGGGGCGTACGGCGACGACATGGCGCAGGCTCATCGCGTTGCGTACGAGCAGCACGGCGCTCAGTGCGGCCATGCCGCTCGCGAACGCGACCGCGCTCTCGGTACCTTCGAGCCGTGCCAGCGCCGTCTCGAAGCGGGCCACTGTCGGGTTGCCGAGGCGGCCGTAGACGGGCGGGCCCTCGGGTTCGGCACCCTCGGCCGCGAACGCGTCGATCCGCGCGGCTTCGCCTCGGCTGTCGTAGGACGGGTAGGTCGTCGACAGGTCGATCGGCGCCGCGTGCAGGCCCTGCCCCGCCAGGTCCTCGCGGCCCGCGTGCACCGCCTCGGTGGCGAGGGCCCGGACGGGGAACGCGCCCCGACCGCTCCGATCCCGCCGACCGTTCTGGCCGTTCTGGCCGGTTCTGTTCACATCACCCTGTGCGCCATATGCGCCGTATGCGTCATAGCTGCCGGAGTTCATGGGCAGAAGCCTGAACACCGGCCGGGGTTCGAGCGCCGGGTGCCGTGTTACGTTCGGGCCATGGCCGAATCCGTCGTACTCGATCCGGTGGATCTTCATCTTCTACGGCTGCTGCAGAACGACGCACGGACGACGTACCGCGATCTCGCCGCGCAGGTCGGCGTCGCCGCCTCGACCTGCCTGGACCGGGTGACCCGGCTGCGCCGCGCCGGGGTGATTCTCGGCCATCAGCTGCGGCTCGATCCGGCGAAGCTGGGCCGGGGCCTGGAGGCCCTGCTGTCGGTGCAGGTCAGACCGCATCGGCGCGAGCTCGTCGGGCCGTTCGTCGAGCGGATCAGGGCGCTGCCCGAGTCACGCACCGTCTTCCACATCACCGGTCCCGACGACTACCTCGTCCATGTCGCGGTCGCGGACATGGCGGATCTGCAGCGGCTGGTCCTCGACGAGTTCACCTCGCAGCGCGAAGTGGCCCGGGTCGAGACACGGTTGATCTTCCAGCAGTGGGACTGCGGCCCGCTGCTGCCGCCCGCGCGCGAGGCGCACCGCGCACCGTACGTGCCGTCCTCGGCACCGCATCGCGAGAGCCCCGCATCCACGCGGCCGGACCCGCACGCGGCCATGCCCTCAGCTGAATCCTGCTGACGCGGCCCCCGTCCTCGTATGAGGATGGCCGCATGTCAGAGACGAAGAGCCCGCTGCCCCGCGAGGTCGCCGACACGTATGTCGACGAACTCATCGCCCTCGATCCGATCACCGGCACGTACCTCGGCGTGAAGGAGAGTTCGAGCAGGTTGCCCGATACCTCGCCGGCGGGCCAGGAGGCTCTCTCGGAGCTGGCGCGGGTGACCCTCACGCGGCTCGACGAGGCCGAACGGCAACCGGGCGCGGACAGCGACATCGAACGCCGGTGCGCGCGGCTGCTGCGCGAGCGGCTCACGGCCGAACTAGCCGTCCACGAGCTGGACGAGAGCCTCCGGGCGGTCAGCAACCTGCACTCGGTCGCCCACTCGGTGCGCTCGATCTTCACTGTGACGCCGGCGAACACGGACGAGGACTGGGCCGCGATCGCCGAGCGGCTGCGCGCGGTGCCGGCCGCGCTGGAGGGCTACCGCGCGTCCCTCGCCCTCGGCCTGGAGCGCAAGCTCCCCGGAGGCCCACGAGCCACCGCGACGTTCATCGGGCAGCTCACCGAGTGGTCGGACCCGGAGGGCAAGGGGCGCGGCTGGTTCGAGGACTTCGCCTCGGCGGGTCCCGAGGCGCTGCGCGCCGAACTCGACGAGGCAAGCCGCGCGGCGACACGCGCCGTCGTGGAGCTGCGCGACTGGATGCGCGACGTGTACGCGCCCGCCATCGAGGGCTCGCCGGACACGGTGGGCCGCGAGCGGTACGCGCGCTGGTCGCGCTACTTCAACGGTACGGACCTCGACCTGGACGAGGCGTACGCGTACGGCTGGGCCGAGTACCACCGTCTCCTCGCCGAGATGAAGGCCGAGGCCGAGAAGGTGCTGCCGGGCGCCGCGACGCCGTGGGTCGCGCTCGCGCACCTCGACGAGCACGGCACGCACATCGAGGGCGTCGACGAGGTCCGTGCATGGCTGCAGGGCCTGATGGACCAGGCGATCGAAGCGCTCGACGGCACGCACTTCGAACTCGCCGAGCGGGTACGACGGGTGGAGTCCCGCATCGCACCGCCCGGCAGCGCGGCCGCCCCGTACTACACCCCGCCGTCGGAGGACTTCTCGCGCCCCGGTTGCACCTGGCTGCCCACCATGGGCGAGACCCGCTTCCCCGTGTACGACCTGGTCTCGACCTGGTACCACGAGGGCGTACCCGGCCATCACCTGCAACTCGCGCAGTGGGTGCACGTCATCGAGGACCTCTCCCGCTACCAGGCCACCGTCGGCCGCGTCAGCGCCAACTGCGAGGGCTGGGCGCTCTACGCGGAGCGGCTGATGGACGAGCTGGGCTTCCTCACGGACGCCGAGCAGCGCCTTGGCTACCTCGACGCGCAGATGATGCGCGCGGCCCGTGTGATCGTCGACATCGGCATGCACCTGGAGCTGGAGATCCCGGCCGACTCGCCCTTCCACCCGGGTGAGCGCTGGACCCCCGAGCTGGCCCAGGAGTTCTTCGGCTCCCACAGCAGCCGCCCGGCGGACTTCGTGGAGAGCGAGCTCACCCGCTACCTCTCGATGCCCGGCCAGGCCATCGGCTACAAACTCGGCGAGCGGGCCTGGCTGCTGGGCCGCGAGAACGCGCGACAGCGCCACGGCGACGCCTTCGACGCGAAGGCATGGCACATGGCCGCCCTGTCCCAGGGATCGCTCGGTCTCGACGACCTGGTGGACGAGTTGTCCCGGCTCTGACGGCACAGCTCGTACCGGCCGGTCGTACGGCTTGTGCGGCGTACGGCGGCCGGGCTCAGGTCAGTTCCATGAGCCCGGCCGCCGTGTCCCGGAATCCGCAGCTCGCGTAGAACGGCTCCCACTCGGCTTCGTAGTCGACGTGCAGCCATTGCGCGCCGCGAGCGCGCGCCTCCTCGGCCGCCGCTCGCACCAGGCGTCGGCCCAGGCCGCGCCGCCGCTCGTCGGGATGGACCGTCGTGTCCAGCACGAAGGCGTGCAGGCCGCCGTCACCGACGACGTTGACGTATCCGACGAGCCTTCCGGCGGCGTCACGGGCCGCGATCCACACCAGGCTGCGCGCCGGCACCGGGCCGAATGACGCGGTCCGGTGCCCCGGCCAGGCGGCGGCGAACAGGTCGTTGAGTTCGCTGTCGTCGAGCGGCGGGCTGACCGCGGTCGTCGTGGCGTGCTCGGGTGCGGGCGTTCCATGGCTCATTCGGGCATCCCACCACGGAGACCACCTCATGATCACCCGATTTCTCCTCTGCGCCGATCCCCTGCGGTCCGTCCGCCCCGACCCGGCTTTCACCGAGGACGCCGCGGCCGTACGAGCGGTGGGTGCCGGGCTCGCCCTGCTCGATCACGACGCTCTGCTCGCCGGGAACGCCGAGGAGGCGGTACGTCGGGTGCCGCGGGACTCGGGCGCCTACTGGTACCGGGGCTGGATGATCCCGGCACTGAAGTACGGGGAGTTGGAGGCGGCCCTGCGGAATCGGGGCTGCGTGCTGCTGACTTCGGCCGCACGGTACCGCAGGGCGCATGAACTGCCGGGCTGGTACCGGGTGTTCGAGGCGCTCACGCCGTCCAGTGTCTGGTTGCCTACGGCACCCGGTGAGCCGCCTGCACCGGCGCGGCTGGCCGAACTCGCGGCACCGCTCGGCTCGGTGGCCGCAATCGTCAAGGACTACGTCAAGTCCCGCAAGCACGAGTGGGAGGAGGCGTGCTACGTACCCGACGTCTCCGATCCCGCCGGGCTGTCAGCCGTCGTGCAGCGCTTCTTCGCCCTCCAGGAGGACTCGCTCGCCGGTGGCCTGGTGGTGCGGGAGTTCGAACCGTTCGTACGGGGTGGTGAGGCGCGAGTGTGGTGGGTGGACGGTGAGGCCGTTCTGGTCACCGCGCACCCCGACACCCCTCACGACCGTCCCGCGCCGGTCCTCGAGGCCGTGCGTACGGCGGTCGCCGCGCTCGACTGCCGTTTCGTGACGACCGATCTGGCGCTGCGCGAGGACGGGGTGTGGCGGGTGGTGGAGGTCGGTGACGGGCAGGTGAGCGGACTGCCGCGGGGCGCGGACGCCGGACGACTCCTCGAAGCGCTCGGCGGTGCCCGCTCCGCGGCTTCGGACATCAGCGGCGGAACCCGCCCTCCGAGTCGATGACCTGCCCGGTGACCCATCCCGCCTCGTCCGTGGCGAGCCAGGCGATCAGACGGGCGGGGTCGTCCGGCATCCCCCAGCGGCCGGCGGGGAACATCGCGGCGACGGCCGCGTGGTCGTCGCCGGTCAGGTAGCCCGTGTCCACCGGACCGGGGTTGACGGTGTTCACGGTGATGCCCCGCTCGGCGAGCGTGGTCGCCAGTGACCGGGTGATCGAGGCGAGGGCGCCCTTCTGCAGCGCGTACGCGATCTCGCCGGGCATGCCTCCCGCGATGTCCTGACCGGAGGTCATCATCACGACACGGCCTCCCGGGGTATCCGGCGGCAGTGCGGCGCGCAGCCGGGCGTGGGCCTGGGCGAGGAGGAGCACCGAGCGGGCGTCGACCGCCCAGTGCGCGTCGAGCATGGTGGCGTCGATCGTGTCGAGGGTGCCGTCGGATCCGCTGAGCGCGTGATTGGCGACGAGGATGTCGAGCCGCCCGCCGAGCGCCTCCGCGGCGGTTTCGACCAGCCGGGCCGGGACCGCCGGGTCGGTGAGGTCGCCCGGCCCGTCGACGACCCGGGCCTCGGGGTCGCCCAGCACCTCACGCACCGCGGCGGCCACGGCCGTCGGGCTGTCGGCGCCCCAGGGCATGGCGACGTCGTGCGGCACATGGTGGTGCAGATACACGCTCGCGCCGTACGCGGCGAGGCGGCGGGCCACGGCGAAGCCGATGCCGCTGCGCCTGCTGGCGCCGGTGACCAGGGCGGTACGCCCGCGCAGCGGAAGCGGGTCGCGGCGGAGCTCTTCGGGTGCGGGGGGCGGGAGTTGGGGCATGGTCGGTCATGATGCCCGGGTGGCGCGGGGCTCCGCACGTGCATTTCCGGCGGGGTGGGCGCGCCCGAGGATCCCGGCCGAGCCGAGCCCGGTCAGTCCGCGAGCCGTCGCAGCTGTACGAGCCCGAGCCAGGTCTCCGGGCGGGGCTCGACGTAGGCCGCGCGCACCGCGTACGCGCCCGCGGCCAGCGGGACCCTCAGATGGTCCGTGCGGGTCGAGGCGTGTCCCGGGCGGGCCGCGTCGAACAGGACCACGGCGCCCGGCACACTCCACCGCACCTCCGGCTGCCATGCCGCCGAGGCGAGCGCTGCCGGGACTCCGGACAGCACGTCGGCCTCGGACGCGGCCGCGCACCACCGTACGAAGGTGGAGTGCTCCGGCAGGAACGACGTCGAGGCCGGATCGTCGCCGAGGACCAGGGCCCTGCTGTCCCCGACGGGCACGAGACCGATGGAGCCGTCGACCTCGCAGGCCCGGTCGTAGTCGGAGGACAGGTCGTCGCCGTCCGCCCCGGCCCAGAACGGCAGCACGACCTCCGGGACCGCTATGAGCGGTCCGCCGCCCGACTCCACCCACTTGACCGTACCTGCGTCCGCGTATCTCGCCATGGGCCGAAGCTACACGTCAAAAGGACCTTCGACGTCCGGGTCCGGCCGACCGGTTCAGCAGCCGCAGTCCTCGGCGTCCACCGGCGCGGTCAGCGGGTCGGCGTCGCGCCGCTCGCGGCCCTCCCAGGTCTCGAACTCGAAGCCCTCACGCACCCAGTACTCGAAGCCGCCGAGCATCTCCTTGACCTGGAAGCCGAGTTCGGCCAGGGCGAGAGCCGCGCGGGTGCCCCCGTTGCAGCCGGGGCCCCAGCAGTACGTGACGACCGGCACCGACTTGTCGAGGAGTTGCTCGGCCTGCTCGGGGATGAGCGCGGTGGGCAGGTGGACCGCGCCCGGCACGTGTCCCTGGTCCCAGGACGCCGTGGAGCGGGAGTCGAGGACGACGAAGCCCGGGTCGCCGCCGGCCGCGAGGGCGCCGGCGACGTCGGACACGTCGGCGTGGAAGGCGAGGCTCGCGGCGAAGTAGGCGGCGGCCGCGGCCGGGGACGCCGGGGCGACGCGCAGCACGGGGTTCACGGCGGTCGTCGTACCGCTCGCGCCGGAGACGGTGCTCGAGGTGCTGCTCGCGCCGGTGACGGCGGTCGAGGTGCTGCTCGCGGTGCTCGTGGTCATGGTGGCCTTCCCTCCCGGTCCCGCCGCTCCCGGTGCCTTGTGCCGCACCGGACGTTCGGGACTTCCTGACCAGAAATCTACGTCCGGTGATCCACTTCAAGAAGTGGCGATCCACGGGATCACTCTTGATCGGCCGGGGATTTCCCTGTTATCTCTCGGACATGACCGCGTATTCCCCGGACGCCACCGACTGGCGCATCCTCGATGTCCTCCAGCGCGAGGGCAGGGCCAGCTTCGCCGAGCTGGCCCGTGCCGTCTCGATGTCCCCGAGCGCGGTCACCGAGCGGGTGCGCCGCCTGGAGGAGGCAGGTGTCATCCAGGGGTACGCCGCCGTCGTGGACCCGGAGCGGCTGGGCCTGCCGATCCTCGCCTTCGTCCGGCTGCGCTATCCGACCGGCAACTACAAGCCCTTCCACGATCTCGTAGCCGTGACGCCCGAAGTCCTGGAGGCGCACCACGTGACGGGCGACGACTGCTTCGTCATCAAGGTCGCGGCACGCTCGATGAGCCACCTGGAGGAGGTGTCGGGCAAGCTCGGCGCGCTGGGGTCGGTGACCACGAGCGTCGTCTACTCCTCGCCGCTCCCCCGCCGCCCGCTGGGCCACTGAGGCAGACCCTTCCGGGCCGCGTCAGCGCACGCCCCGCTGCCGTACGACCGACCCCGTTCGCTCCTTGACGATCTCCAGCTGCGCGTGGATGCGGCGCCGCAGGTCGGCGACATGGCTGACGATGCCGACGCTGCGGTCGCGCTCGCGCAGCGAGTCGAGCACGTCGAGGACCTCGTCGAGGGTCTGGTCGTCGAGGCTGCCGAAGCCCTCGTCGATGAAGAGCGTGTCGAGCCGTACACCGCCGGCCTCGTCGGTGACCACGTCCGCGAGGCCCAGGGCCAACGCGAGGGAGGCGAAGAAGGTCTCGCCGCCCGACAGCGTCGCGGTGTCGCGTTCACGGCCGGTCCAGGCGTCGACGACATGGAGTCCGAGGCCGCTGCGCCCGCGGCCGGCACGGTCGGCGGAGTGGACGAGGGTGTAGCGCCCGGACGACATGCGCTGCAGCCGTACGGTCGCGGCGGCGGCGACCTGCTCCAGGCGGGCGGCGAGTACGTAGGACTCCAGGCGCATCCTGCGCTCGTTGTCCGCGGAGGTGCCCGCGGCTAGGGCGGCCAGCCGGGCCACGCGGTCGTACTCCTCGCGCAGCGGGCCCAGCCGTCGTACCGAGGCGGCCGCCTGCGCGGAAAGCCGGTCGAGTTCGGTGCAGCGGCGGGCGGCCGCGTCCTGTCGGGAGGCGGTGTCCTGCAGCCGTCGGGCCGCGGCCTCGGCGGTCCGCTCGGCCTCGGTCAGGTCGGCGGGTGGCTGCTGGGCGGCGGCTGCCGTGTCGGCCTCGGCGAGCACCGCGCGCACCGCCGCCTCCTCCGACTGCCAGACGTCCAGGCGTCGTTGGAGATCACGGTGCGCCGCGTCGTCGAGGAGCGCGGCCGACGCGGCCGCAGGTGTGTCGAACCCGGCGCGGAAGGCCGCGTCGGCGAGCCGGGCGTCGGCGTCCTTGAGACGCTCGGCGGTCACTTCGGCGGTCCGGACGGCGTCCGCGGCGTCGGTGAGCCGTGCGGCTTCCCGCTCCAGCTGCGCGGCGCGCGCGGCCACGCTGTCGGCGGCGCCGCGGGCCTGCGTCAACTCCTGCTCCAGGGAGGCTCGTTGCCCGTCGATCGCTTCGCGACGGGAGACCCGGGCGGCGGTGCGCAGGGCCGCCTGCTGCCGGGCGGCCACGCGTCGCTCCTGTTCGAGCTCGGCATGGGCGAGGCGCTCACGAGCGGCGTGCAGCCCGGACGCGGCAGCGCGCGCTCGGGCGTGCTCACGCTCCAACTCCTCGACGTGCGCGGCGAGTTGTTCCGTCGGAGCGTCAGCGGCCTCCGCGGTGGCGGCGGCCAGCGCCTCGCGGACGAGGCCGAGCCGCTGCTCGTGCTCGGCGCGCTCCTCGTCGGCGCGCTGGTAGGCGGCGAGTGCCTGCTCCTCCGCCTCCCGATCGATGTGCCCGTCGACCTTCCGTGCGGGCGCGGGATGTTCGGTGGCGCCGCAGACGGTGCAGGCCTCGCCGTCGGTGAGAGAAGCGGCGAGTTCGGCGGCGATGCCTTTGAGGCGCTGTTCCTTCAAGTCGAGCCAGTGGGCGCGGGCGTCCGTGGCGCGTTCGCGCGCCGCGAGCACGCGCGCGTGGGCGTCCTCCGTGTCGCTTGCGAGCTGGTCGCGCAGTCGGGCCGCCGCGAGGCGCGCTCCGGCGGGGTCGCGTTGGACGGCGAGCTGCTCGGCGCGGGCCGCGGCCTCCTGCGCGGACTCGATGTGCGTCCGCAGGCCGGCACGAGTCTCCTCCCATGCGGCGAGCCAGCCCTCGGCGTCCTGGAGCGCCTCCTCGTCGGCTCGCTCCTGACGGTCCAGGGAGGCCCGCTCGGTGGTGAGTTCGGTGAGGCGGCGCTCGGCGCGGCGCGCCGACTCCAGGCCGCCCAGCTCCTCGGCCGCCCTGCGGGCCGCCGCGGCGAGCCCGGGTGCGCCCGCGTCGCCGAACTCCGGGGACAGCGCGGCACGCGCGCGTACCTCCTCGGCGGCCGCGCTCCGGTGCTCGGCCTCGGCGGTTTCGCGCAGGTCGAGTGCGGGAGCCACCGCCTCGGCCTTACGGGCACGCTCCATCCGCTGCTGCGCCTCCCGGTGGGCGTCGGCCCGCTCCTCCAGGCGTGCGGCGCGCTCCCGCGTCTCGGTGAACCGGCGCTGCAGCCGGGCCAGTTCGCGGACGTCGTCGAGGTCGTGGTCGGCCTCGGTGTGCGCGGCTGCGGCGGCCGTACGGACGCAGTGGGCGACGGTGAGCCGCTCGCGGGCCGTGCTGCGGGCGACGGCGGCCCAGGACAGCACGGTCTCGGCGACGCCGGGATCGCCGGGCGCGAGGTCGGGCAGCGGTGCCTCGGCCGTGTCCCCTGCGGCCTGCTGCATGCGGTGGGCGTCGGCGAGCAGCGCCGTGTCCCCGTCGCGCACCTCGGTCTCGGCCGCGCGCCGCCGCTCGGCGAGGCGCCTTTCGACCTCGGCGAAGCGGTGGGTGTCGAAGAGCCGCCCGAGCAGCTTGCCGCGGGCCTCGGCGTCGGCCCGCAGGAAGCGGGCGAAGTCGCCCTGGGGCAGCAGCACGACCTGGCAGAACTGCTCGCGGCTCATGCCGAGCAGTTGGGTGATCTCCTCGCCGATCTCCTGATGGGAGCGGCTGAGGTCCTTCCAGGCGCCCGCCGAGGCGTCGTACTCGCGCAGCAGGCTCTGCGCCTTGTCGGTCGTCGTGCCGGTGCCGCGCTTCTTGGGGCGTTCCCAGGGCGGCTGCCGGGTGACCTCCAACCGGCGTCCGGCGACGGTGAGTTCGAGGCGGACCTCGGTGCGCGTCGCGGGGGCCGCGTGGTCGCTGCGCAGGGTCAGGCCCTGACCGCTCTGGCGGGCGCCGGGCACCGCCCCGTACAGCGCGAAGCAGACCGCGTCCAGGACGGACGTCTTGCCTGCGCCGGTCGGGCCGTGCAGCAGGAAGAGGCCCGCCGCCGACAGTTCGTCGAAATCGACGGTCTGTGCCCCGCCGAAGGGGCCGAAGGCGTTGATGTCCAGCCGGTGCAGCCTCATCGGCTGACCTCCCGGACCGCCTCGTCGGCCCGGACGGCGTCGAACGCGTCGCGCAGCACCGCTTGTTCATGGGCGTCGGGGCCCGCGCCGCGCACATGGGTCACGAAGTCCTCGGCGATCTGCTGGTCGCCCCGGCCCTCCAGGCGCCGGGCGTAGGAGAGGTCCGGGTCGTCGGGGGCGCGGTCCGGGTCGAAGACGAGGCTGATGGCGTGCGGGAAGCGCTCGGCGAGCCTGGCCATGGGCTCGGCGGGGCGCACCGGGTCCGTGAGGGTCGCCTCGATCCAGGCGTCCTCGTGCCGCTCCAGTGCGGGGTCGGCGAGAAGGTCCTCCAGCCGTCCCCTGATGCGGGCCAGCGCTCTCGGCACGGGGCAGTCGACCCGCTCGGCGCCCAGCGAGCCGTCCGGGCCGAGGTCGACGAGCCACATGGTCTTGCGGTGGTCGACCTCCGAGAAGGAGTACGCCAACGGGGAGCCCGAGTAGCGCACGCGCTCGGTGATGGTCTGGCTGCCGTGCAGGTGCCCGAGCGCGGCGTAGTCGACGCCGTCGAAGACACCGGCGGGCACGGAGTCGACTCCGCCGACGGTGATGTCCCGCTCGCTGTCACTGCTCTCGCCGCCGGTGACGAAGGCATGGGCGAGGACGACGGAACGGGTGCCCGGCGCGCGCAGGGCCAGGTCGGCGCGGACCCGCTCCATGGCGGCGGTGAGCACCGCTTCGTGGCCCGCCTTGTCGACTCCGAGCTCGTCCTTCACCAGCGCCGGCTCCAGATACGGCAGTCCGTAGAAGGCCACGTCACCGTGGGCGTCGGTGAGCACGACGGGGGTGCCGCAGGCCGCGGCGTCGGTGCGCAGATGGATGCCGGCCCGGTCGATGAGGCCGGCGCCGACGCCGAGCCGGCGCGCCGAGTCGTGGTTCCCGGAGATCATCATCGTGGGCACGCCGAGGTCGGCCAGCCGGTGCAGGGCGTCGTCGAAGAGCTCGACGGCGGCGAGAGGCGGCACCGCCCGGTCGTACACATCACCCGACACGACCACCGCGTCCACCGCGTGCTCGCGCACGGTCGCGACGAGATGACCGATGAACTCGGCCTGGGCACCGAGCATGTTCACCCGGTGAAACGCCCGGCCGAGATGCCAGTCGGAAGTGTGCAGCACTCTCATGAAACCGCTCTGACCTGCACGTTTACCCCCCGCGATGCCTCAACAACCAGCACCGACCAGCCCGGACGCATCGGTCGGCACCCACCACGCTAGCGCCTGGCGGCACCTGATTTCCCACCGACCTCACACTGCCGGTCGACGCCGGTCGGCAATCCGCTGGAAATGTCCGTCACTCCGTCACCGGAAATGTCCCTCGACTCAGCTCACCCTCGCTTGACCTCCTCGGTCACGGTGGGGAGCACCGTGCGAAGGTCGCCCACGACACCGAAGTCGACGAGATCGAAGATCGGAGCCTCCTCGTCCTTGTTCACCGCGACGATGGTCTTCGAGGTCTGCATGCCGGCGCGGGTTGGCCCGGCTGTGCTCCCCGATCGGCCTGGACCTCGGTGCGCGCACACCCGAGGAGACGGCGGTGTCCATCACCGCGGAGATCATCGCCCACATCAGCGGAGGCTCGGGCCTGCCCCTGTCCCAGGGCACGGGCCCGATCCACCACACCGTGCCGCGGAGGCGGCTCTCCCCCGCCAGTTGACAGGCGAGGAGGACGGCACGTGCTGGTCGGCGGCCCAGGAGCCGAGGATGCGCAGCCGTTCACGGGCGCACGGTGAATCCCGAGTCCGGATCGGCCAGGATCGCCCGGGCGGCGCCGCCACCCTGCGCACCCGTGGCTCCGGTGACCGCGATGACCTTCTTCTCGCTCATGTCAGCAAGTGAGGGCAATCCGTTCCGCCTCCTGCGGTCGAAGCAGGGGCAGTACCAGCCATCGCCCCGGCACCGGATGGCCCGGGGCAGATCCGAGAGGACAACGCATGCGGATACGTAGCTCGCTTGCCGCCACGCTGGCAGTGGCAGCCTTCACCCTCGTCCCCGCCACGACACCCGCTCTGGCCGCTCAGCAGCCGAGGACCCAGGCGGGAGCGACCTGCATGGGCCAGGTCGCGAATGTCGTCGGCACGGAAGGCGACGACTTCGAGACGGGCACCCCGGGCAACGACGTGGTCGCCCTGCTCGGCGGCAACGACACCTACGCCGACGCGGGTGGCAACGACCTGGTGTGCCTGGGCTCCGGAAACGACATCATGGGGGCGGACGTCACATTCGTCACCAACTCCGACACGGTGGACGCCGGCCCCGGCAACGACCAGGTGTTCGGCTTCGACGGCAGTGACGTCGTCCTCGGCGGCGACGGCGCCGACGAACTGCACGGCGGCAACGGCACGGACGACCTGCGCGGCCAGGCAGGCGACGACGACCTGTTCGGCGAGGGCGCCAACGACGTTCTGCGCGGCAACACGGGTGACGACTCGGCCGACGGTGGACCCGGGACGAACGATCAGTGCGCCGCCGAAGCAGAGGCCGCCTGCGAGGCGGACCCGTCCACCTAGGGGGTGTTTTGAAAGTCCCGCACAGCACCCACGGCGCCCGGCACGCACCCTCGCCGCACACCGCGGGCACCGCACAGGACTTTCAAAACACCCCCTAGGGCTGTCGCAAGATGTCAGTGCGAGGACGCCGCCCTCGGCTGCTGGGCGTGATGCTTCCTCAGCAGTTCCTGGTACCACAACGCGCTGTCCTTGATGGTGCGGCGCTGGGTCTCGTAGTCGATGTGGACGATGCCGAAGCGCTTGGAGTAGCCGTATCCCCATTCGAAGTTGTCCATCAGTGACCATACGAAGTACCCGCGCAGATCCACGCCGGCGGTCAGTGCCCGGCGGGCTGCGGCGAGGTGGCGGCGGATGTAGTCGACGCGTTCGGGGTCGTGGACGGCATGGCTGCCGTCGGCGCGGGCGGTGAGGTGGTCCTCGAACGCCGCTCCGTTCTCGGTGATGACCAACGGCTGGCCAGGGAACCTGGCGTGCAGGTCCAGGAGGAGTTCCTCCAGGCCGTCGGGGTCGATGTTCCAGCCCATGGCCGTGTGCGGGCCCTCCTGCGCGACGAACTCGACCTGGGGCGAGCCGGGCCAGGGTGATCCGCCCATGTCCTTGTGACCGTCGTTGTTCTGACGAGGCGTCTCACCGTCCCAGAGCCGAACCGTGGTGGTGGCGTAGTAGTTGACGCCGAGCAGGTCCAGGGGCTGGTGTATCCGGGCCAGATCGCCGTCTTCGACGAACGCCCAGTCGGTGACGGCGGCGGTGTCCTCGATGAGGTCCTGCGGGTATTGGCCTCGCAGCAGGGGTTCGGTGAAGACCCGGTTGGCCAGTGCGTCGATGCGTCGTACGGCCTCCTCGCCGCCCTCGCCCTTGCCGCGCAGGACATGGAAGTTGAGGGTGATCGAGTACTGCGGATCGTTGGTGGTGACCGCCCTGAGCTGCTCGACCGCCAGACCGTGGGCGAGGTTGAGGTGATGCACCGCGGTCAGCGCCGCGGCGCCGTCGGTGCGGCCGGGAGCGTGGGCGCCGGAGCCGTAGCCGAGGTAGGCCGAACACCAGGGTTCGTTCAGGGTCGTCCAGACCGCCACCCGGTCGCCGAGGGCTTCGCCGACGATGCGGGCGTAGTCGGCGAAGGCGAAAGCGGTCTCGCGGTTCGTCCAGCCGCCCTCGTCCTCGAGGACCTGGGGCAGGTCCCAGTGGTAGAGGGTGGCGATCGGAGTGATTCCCCGGTCGAGCAGGCCATCGACGAGGCGGCTGTAGAAGTCCAGGCCCTTGGGGTTGGCCGGGCCCCGGCCCGTGGGCTGGATGCGTGGCCAGGCGATGGAGAACCGGTAGGCCCGCAGGCCCAGGGACGCCATGAGGTCGAGGTCGGCGTCGAGACGGTGGTAGTGGTCGGCCGCGATGTCACCGGTGTCGCCGTTCCACGTCTTGCCCGGGGTGTGGGAGAAGGTGTCCCAGATCGAGGGACCGCGCCCGTCCTCGTCGGCGGCGCCCTCGATCTGGTAGGCGGCGGTCGCGGAGCCGAGGAGGAAGTGCGCGGGGAAGGACAGGGGCTGGGCTGTCGGCATGCGGATTTCTCTCTGCTGGGCATCGGCCAGGAACCAAGGCGATGTTAACGTTAACAAGACGCCCAAGCCGTCGGCCCGACGAACCCCGCTTCCCTCCCGCCTGCCTCGGAGTGCGCCCCGTGCCGACCTTCTCCAGCCTGGCGTCGGCCCCGAGCGTCCGGGACGCATCGTCGCTGCGTGCCGGCGTCGGGGGGCGCTCCGGCCGGCGAGGAGGACGAGGGCCTGGGCGGAGGCGGAGCCGGGTGTTCAGCCATGGGCGGGCGGCTCCGGCGCGGCCCCGTCGGATCAGCCGTAGAAGTTCTTCTGCCAGCGGTGCTTGGCCAGCAGTGACAACTCCTGGGCGGTCAGCGGTGGGGCTTCGGCGATCGCCGCGTTGCGTTCCACGTTCGTCAGGGACCGCATGCCGACGATGACCGTGGAGATCGCCTGACCGGCGAGAGCGAACCTCAGTGCCGCGGAGGGAAGTTCGTCGGCACCGATCCGCAGCTCGGCGAGGATCGCCTCCACACGCTCCTCGACCTCGGCGGGACGGTCGTCCCTGAAGTACCAGTTGCGCCAGTCGCCCTCGGGGAAGGTGACGCCCTTGCGGATCGCCCCGGTGAGGGCCCCTTCGTCGAGGGCGACTCGGACGATCACGCCGACGCCGTGCTCCTCACAGGCCGGCAACAGGGCGTCGGACGGTGCCTGTTCGAAGACGTTGTAGATGACCTGGACCGTGTCCAGGACCCCGGTGCGCAGCACCGTGAGCACGTTCTCGGGCTGGTGGTCCTTGACGGAGATCCCGAAGGCCCTGATCTTGCCCTCCTGCTTGAGGGCGTCCACGGTCTCCAGCCAGTCGCCGCGGCCGGTCCACTCGTCCTCCCAGGTGTGCAGCTGGAGGAGATCGACGTGGTCGCGGCCGAGTTCGCGCAGGCTGGTCTCCAGACTCTCGCGCAGGTGCGCACCGGGGAAAGCCTCCATGACGTCGATTCCGCTGGGCGCCAGGGAGACAGGCACCTTCGGCCCGGCCTTCGTCGCCACGTGCACGCCGTCCCCGCCGCCCGGCAGTTCCTTGAGCGCGCGGCCGACGATGCGTTCGCTGCGGTCGTAGGCCCGGGCGGTGTCGATGAAGGTGACGCCCAGGTCGATCGCGCGATGCAGGGCGCGTACGCCGGAGTCGTCGTCTGCGCCGACCCAGGCGCCCTGGCCAAGTCCCCAGGCTCCGTAGCCGATCTCGGAGACGGTCAGTCCGGTGTGGCCGAGTTCCCGATGACGCATGTGCTGTTCGTACTCCCCGGGTGAGGCCCCTGGTGAGGAGCCGTTCCTGTGTGCTGCCCGACAGCACCACGACTTGAATGCCCGACGCTACAGACGGTGGTGGTCACGGCGACAGCACGGAGGGACAGCGAAACTTTCGAATCCGTGGCGTGCCTCAGGAGCCCGCGCGGGGCGCGTCGGTGCTGCGCCGTACGACGAGGCGCGGGGCGATCTTCTGGTGCTCGGACGTCTCCCCGCCCAGCATCCGCACCAGCAGCTCGATGGCACGCCCTCCGAGGTGGGCGAAGTCCTGCCGGACCGTGGTCAGGGCGGGGACCAGGTATCCGGCGCCCTTCATGTCGTCGAATCCGACGACCGACACGTGCTGTGGCACCTTCACGCCTCGCTCGGCGAAGGCGGCCAGCACTCCCATCGCCATCTGGTCGTTCCCGGCGAAGACCGCGGTGGGCAGGACGGTGTCGCCCGCGCAGAGTTCACGGGCGAGGCGGAATCCGCTCTCCGCGCTGAAGTCGCCTTCCAACAGGGGCCCTTCCATCCCCGCGTCGGCGAGTTCGGCCCGCCAGCCGGCGACCCGGGCCCTGCCGTCGAAGGTGCGCAGCGCACCCGTGAGATGGGCGATGTTCCGGTGCCCGAGGCCGAGGAGGTGGCGAACGGCCAGACGGGCGCCGAGTTCCTGGTCCACCTCGACGAAGCTCAGACCGGGGTTGGGCACGCTGCCGGACATCACCACCACGACCGGCACCCCGATCGAGAGGCGGGACAGTGCCTCCACGGCGACGGGCCGGTCGGCGACCACCGCGATCGCCTCCACCGACTGGTCGGTGAGCCGCTGCAGGGTCTCCACGAGGTCACCGGTGGTGCTCTCGCCCTGCCGACTGGCCAGACTCACCCAGTAGCCGGCCTGCTTGGCGGCCGTCTCCACGCCCAGGAGGATGCGCGGCAACTCGAACAGGTCCGACCCGACGATCACCACGCCGATCGTCGAGGAACGGCGGCTCTTGAGGGCCCGGGCGACGCTGTTGCGTCGGTAGCCCAGTTTCTGGATCGCCGCCTCGACCCGGGTCCGGGTCTCCGGACGGACGGAGGGATGGCCGTTGATGACACGGGACACGGTGATGTGCGAGACGCCGGCCTCCCGGGCCACGTCCATCATGCCTGGCGGCCGGTCCATGTCACTCGTCCTCTGCCTCAACCCCAGCAGGCGGCCTCGCGCCCACCGCCGATCTTGTCACAGGCCCTGGGCCCCATCTCGTTGCGGCCGGGCAGGCACGAAGACGGCTCAGGAGTCCCCACTGCCCTCAACTGGAGCTCTTCGCCCACCGGTCGTTCATGAGGAGCGACCCCCTGGAAGGGATCAGATTGACCAGCACCGCGAAGTCGACTGCAGACAGACTCGACTCCGTCTGCAGCAAGCGTGCAAGAGCTGAGGTGCGGTCGCGGCCCGCCTGCCCTGCACCGGACCTCCTGCCCCGGCGGTGGACCCGCGGCCGGCACCCACCCAGGGGCGTCCCCGGTGGGAAAGGGGTGACCTCTGCTAACGGTTGGGACTCCTCTGCCCCCGCCGTGGGGGCGGGGGCAGACTCCGGCTGAGCAGAGCGCGTCAGCGCTCGTGACGCGGATGGACGTGGAGATGGACCCACGGCAGAACCGCAGCCAGCATCAGGCATGCGACCTCGAACTGCCAGGGTGACGCCGTCGCGAGAAGCGTCAGCGCTTTCGCCATCAGATATGGACCGATGACCGATCCGGCAACTCCGGAGAAGGCGTTGAACGTCCGAAGCGCCTGTCCGGACTCCCTGTCCGGCACGGAGACCGTCAAGGCCGGGCCGTCCGGAGTCGTCGTGATCGACACGTAGGCGGAACCGGTGGGTTCCCCGGTGTCGAATACGAGGACGTCGTCGTCTTCTTCGTTGCTGTGAGTCGGCGGGTCGTTGAGAGGCATGGCCGGACCTTTCCGGCCGGTTCAGAGTGGGTTGACGTGTTACGTGGGAACCGGCCTGATCGGCTGCACGGCGCCACCTCCATCTCGGGTTGAGGGCGGACACGGACCTCCTGGCGGCCGACCGCTCCCCGAACCCCCGTGGGTCAGCGGCGTCCGCCGGAGCCGCAGCTTTCGCTGCGTCTTTCCCCCGATCGCCTCCTGCGGAGCGCGGTGCCGCAGCCCCGTGTCTGCGGTGCCCGCCCTTCTCAGTGAGGCAGGACCCACCGTAGCAAAGGTGGTGCGTTAACGCACCAATCTGGTGGCGTTCTGTTGCGTTCCATGGCAGACTTGCAGATCAGAACGCCAGCGCGGGCAAGACGAGAAGAGGAAGAGGAGGGGCTGCACATGGGAGGACAGCCGGTTCGTTCGTTGCGTCATCCTGAGAGTGAGCGGTACTCCGTGACACTCGTTCCACCGGCCGTGCAGGCTGTCGCTGAGCTCACCGAGGCGACCGGGCTCAGCAAGGCGGACGTGATCAACCGCGCGGTGCAGATCTACGCCTATCTGGAAGCGCAGCGGGCGCAGGGGCACGAGATCCTGCTGCGGGATCCGCAAGGCGCCCTGGAACGGGTTCACATCCTCTGACGGCGGCCCCGCCGGGAGGGCATCAGGCCAAGAGGCGAACCCCGCCTGAACCGGCACTTCGCGAAAGGCCAACGGCCGGGTCCGACATCACCGGCGGATACTCCCGTATCGGCCCGCCGCGCATCCCCGCGGTCCGTCAAGCGTCCCCGTACGCCTCTCCGCCCAATTGGAACCCGGCCGTCCCGGCCGTCGCGTCCGCCAGCCATGCCCTGAAGGACTCCACGTCCGCGTCCGGCAGCCCGATCTCGATGGTGACCGCCTCTGCGTACCGCACGTCCCGCACCTCGCGTCCGCTGGAACGCAGGTCGTTCTGCACCTTGCCCGCGCGCTGATGGTCGACGGTCACCGTGGCGAGCCGGAAACGCCTGCGCGTGATCGTGCCGAGGGTGTCCAGCGCCTCGCCGACCGCGCCGCCGTACGCCCTGATCAGTCCGCCCGCGCCCAGCTTGACGCCGCCGTAGTAGCGGGTGACGACGGCGACGACGTACCGCATGTCGCGGCGCAGCAGCATCTGGAGCATCGGGACGCCCGCCGTGCCGCCCGGCTCGCCGTCGTCGCTCGCCCGCTGGACGGCGGCGTCGGCGCCGATGACGTACGCGAAGCAGTTGTGGGTGGCGTCGGAGTGCTGTTTGCGGATTCCCGCGATGAAGTCCTGGGCCTCCTGCTCGGTTCCCGCCGGGGCGAGGGCGCACAGGAAGCGGGAGCGGTTGACCTCGGTCTCGTGCACGCCCGCGCGGGCCACTGTGCGGTACTCGTCCTGCATCGGGCCAGCGTATGCGCTCCACGCGCGCGTGCCGCCCGTCGGCCTTCCCTGGGGGCGCCCCCGGAGGCCCATCGGCTCGTTCTCAGGAAGGCTTCTTCCCCCTCGGCACGGTCATGCCGGTCAGCAGCGCCGTGCCGGGGGCGAGCAGGTCCCATGTGCTGCCGCGCCAGGAGAGGAACGCGGTCGCGGAGGTCGGGAACTTGGTGCGGACGTCGTCGAGCGCGTCGTCGAGGCTGTCCCCGGCCAGTTCGAGGACGAGCTCCTCCAGCCCCGGATTGTGCCCGACCAGCAGCAACGTCCCGACCTGGTCCGGTACTTCGTGCACGGCTTCCAGCAGCTCCGGTACGTCGGCCCCGTACAGCCGCGGATCGAACCGCACGGCCGGCGGGGTGCCCCACTGTGCCGCGGCCAGCTCCCACGTCTGCCGGGCACGGACGGCGGTGGAGCACAGCGCGAGGTCCGGCAGACAGCCCGCCTCGGCGAGGGCACGCCCGGCGGCGGGCGCGTCACGTCGGCCGCGCGGCGCCAGCGGACGCTCGTGGTCGCTCACGCCCGCGGGCCAGGCGGACTTGGCGTGCCGCAGGACGACGAGTCTGCGCAGCGGGCCGGTTCCGGCGCGGGCGATCACCGCACCGTCCCGATGTCGCGGGTGAGTTCGAGGCCGAGGAGGCGGTCCGCGTAGGCGTACGTCTCGAAGCGGGCCCCTTCCGGAACGTCCTCGGCCCGCTCCACGCGTCGCAGCACGTCCAGTACGGCGGGCACGTCGAGGTCGTCCTCCCAGGCGGCCCGCAGCTCGTGCCGCACTTGCTCGGGGACCGGCTTCGACGGCCGGGTGGCCCAGGTGGCGACAGCCCTGCGCCAATGGCCGAGCGTCTCTCGGGCGTCGTCCAGGCAGGCGCTGTCGAGGTCGACGGGCTCCTTGCGCGGGCGGGCGAGCAGCGCCATGCGCAGCAGGGACGGGTCGGCGGTGCCGGTCACCGGGGCGACCTCCACCCGAATGCCGTCCGGCGCGGGCTCGCCCGGCGCGAGGACGTGCAGCACCGGGCCCGGGCCGAGGATGCCCCCCTCGGCCCGGCGGATGCCGAGCGCGTCGGCCCGCGCCCGCAGCTCCGGTGGCGGATCGGCGACCGTGACGACGGGTGTGCCGCCCAGTTCCAGGGCACGGGCGAGCACGTCGGCGACCAGAAGCACCCGTAGGGCGGACGTGTCGCCCTGCGCGACATGCGCCACGACACGGGTCAGGCTCCGGCGGGCGTTCACGGCGTCGGTGGGCTCGCCCGTTCGGGCGTCAGTGATACGTAGCACGGAGTGAGCGTAGGCGGGCGGGCGGCGGAGCGCAGGGAGGTGGACGCCATTCCGGACAGAGATCCGGAGTTCGCGGCACTCAGGAGCTCGCCGCCTCACGGCCGATGGATCCGCACCCGGTCAAGGACGGCGACCGCGTACGTCTCGCCCAGAAGGTCCGCCACGCCGGACAGAAAGGACCTGAGCCGTTCCTCGTCGTCGACGATCACGACCGCGCAGGGCCCCTTGGCGGTGAGGTGCGCCGGCTTCGGGTGTCCGGCGCCGAAGCCGGTGAGGCCCTGGAAGACGCTCGCGCCCAAGAGGCCTTCGCGCCGGGCCCGGTGGACGAGTTCGACATAGGCGGGCCGGTGGTGCCAGAGCACGGCCGCGTCGAGATGGACGGTGAGACGTGCGGCGGCGATGTCGTAGCCGGCCATGGGATCACCCCCCGGCGCCGCGTGGACGCCCTCATCGGACGGTACTGCGCGGACGCCCGCTCGGGAGGCGGGGGACGTCAGCCGGCCTGCGCCGCGGAGAGGTTGTCCAGCTCGGCGTCCAGGAGCCCGCTCACGTACCGCGTGCGCTCCTGTTGCTCCGGCCCGGAGAATCCTCTGGGTGTCGTCTCGACCAGCATGATGAGGTACAGGTAGCTGCGGTAGAGGGAAAGCCGCAGCCGGGTGGCGGAGTCGAAGACGAGGTGTCCACCGGCCGCGCGGTATCCGCTGAGGTACGGCTCGTCCTGTTCGATGTCCTGGAACAGTCCCAGCGACACCAGCTCCGCCACGGGGTCCCCCCAGAAGGCGCGCTCACCGTCGACGAGGCCGCTGATCCTGGTCCGTCCCTCTGGCGTCCGGTCGACCAGGATGTTGCCGTCCCACAGGTCGAAGTGGACAAGGACCGGGACCACCACCTCGTCGAGGACGTCCGCCCGGGCGCGGATCGTCCGCCTGATCCGCTCGGTGGTGCGGGGCAGGACGGAGGCGAAGGTGTCCGCGTCGGTGAGCACCGCATCCACCATGGACAGAAAGGCGGTTCGCCAGTCCGGGGCCAGGTCACCGAACTGCGGATAGCCGTATCCGGGGCCGGTGACCTCGTGCAGCGCGGCGACCATGCCGCCGAGTTCGGCACGCATCCGGGTCCGGTCGTCGTCGGCGATCCGCTCGCGCTCGGCGAACCAACTGCCGCCCGGCAGTTCGGACATGAGCAGGAAGTCGCTGCCGATCACCTTCCGGGTGAAGTCGGCGTGCACCACCTCGGGCACGGGTGCCTTCCCGGCCGTGGCGCGGTAGAACATCTCCTCGGTGCGCATGATGCCGGGCTCGTGGCTCAGCGTCGGCGCGTCCGGGTGGGGCGCGACCTTGAGGACCAGGCCGGAGTGCTCCGCGCTATCGGCCAGTCGCAGGCGATAGGCGGTGTTGAAGGTCGCGTCCGAGAGTTCCGTGCAGGCGCGTATCAGCGCGGGGTCGATCCCGGACGCCGCGAGCACGTGGTCGAGCTGCTCCCGATCGAGTTGTCGCCGGTGGTGATTGAGCACCGTGTCACCTTCCCGTGAACCAGGTCTACGCCTGAGGAAAGCTATACGGGAGCGCTCCCATGCTCAACCTCCCCGTTCACCGGAGCGTCCCCAAGTAGCGGACGTACGGCCGGTCTTCGGCACCGGAGAGGGTGACGGCGGCGCGCACCCCGTACACCTCGGCGATCAGCTCTTCGCTGAGCACGTCACGCGGCGTGCCACGGGCGACCACGCGGCCCTCGCGCAGGACGACGAGGGCGTCGCAGTACATCGCCGCGAGGTTGAGGTCGTGCAGCGCGACCACGCTGGTGAGCGGGAGGCCGGTGATCAGGGCGAGCAGGTCCAACTGGTGCTGGATGTCCAGGTGGTTGGTCGGCTCGTCCAGGAGGAGTTCGCGCGGTTGCTGGGCGAGCGCGCGGGCTATCTGCACCCGCTGCCGCTCACCGCCCGACAGGGTGTGCCAGGACTGCTCGGCGCGGTCGGCCAGGCCGGTGCGCTCCAGGGCGGTGCGGACGGCCTCCTCGTCGGCGGCCGAGGCGGGCGTCCATGCGCGGCGGTGCGGGGTGCGGCCGAGTCGTACGACATCGAGGACGCTCAACTCGACCTGGGTGTCCACCTGTTGTTCGACCACGGCGACGCGGCGGGCGATGTCGCGGCGGTGCAGCTCGGGCAGTGGGCTGCCGTCGAGGGTGACGACCCCCGAGGCCGGGGCGAGCACCCCGGCGAGCAGCCGCAGCAGAGTGGATTTCCCGGAGCCGTTGGGGCCGAGCAGACCGACCGTGGAGCCCTCGTCCGGGGCGAGGCTGACCCCGTCGAGGATGAGCCGCCCGTCGACCTCGCGCGAGACGCGGTCGGCGCGGAGCCCGGTGTCCCCGTGCCGCCCGAGATCCGTGACCTGCGGCCCGGAGTTCTTGATCTGCCCTGCGTCGGTGATCTGCCCTGCGTTCGCCGTTTGCTTGGCGTTCGTCGTTTGTCCGGCGTCCGTCGTCTGTCCGGAGTCCGTCATCGCGCGCTCCTGGACCGGTACAGCACCAGGACGAACGCGGGCACCCCGATCAGTGAGGTGACCACGCCCACCGGCACCTCCTGCGGGTCGAGGACCGTACGGGCCAGGGTGTCCACCCACACCAGGAACACCGCCCCGGCCAGCGCGGCGACCGGCAGCAGCCGGGCGTGGCCGGATCCGACCAGGGCGCGGGCCGCGTGCGGCAGGACCAGGCCGACGAAGCCGATCGCGCCGGCCGAGCTGACCAGGACGGCGGTGAGCAGAGCCGTGACGCTCAGCAGCACCAGCCGGGTGCGGGCGACGGACACGCCGAGCGCGGCGGCCGCGTCCTGCCCGAAGGCGAAGGCGTCGAGCGTGCGGGCGTACCCCGCGCAGACCAGCAGGGCGACGGCGAGCACGCAGGCGCCCACCCACACGTCCGTCCAGCCGGCGCCGCCGAGTGAGCCGAGCAGCCAGAACAGCACCCCGCGGGTGGTCTCGGCGTCGGCGGCGGTCATGACGACGAAGGAGGTGAGGGCGGAGAAGAGCTGCATGGCGGCGACGCCGGAGAGCACCACGCGGTCGGTGGTGCCGCCGAGCGTGTGGCTGAGCAGCAGGACGAGCGCGAAGGACAGGACCGCTCCGGCGAACGCGCCCGCGGACACCGACACGGCGCCGCCCCCGACGCCGAGGACGACCACGGCGACCGCGCCCGTCGACGCGCCGGACGACACCCCGAGCACGAACGGATCGGCGAGCGGGTTGCGCAGCAGGGACTGCATCACCGCGCCGCACACGGCGAGGCCCGCGCCGCACACGGCCGCGAGCAGCGTGCGCGGCAGCCGGAGCTGCCACACGATTCCGTTCCGGATCGGCGAGACGTCCGTGCTCCCCCACCCGAGGTGGGCCGCGACGACCGACCAGACGTCGCCGACCCGGATCTGCGCGGGTCCGATGGTGATCGCGACGGCGATGGACGCGCACAGCGCGGCGAGCCCGGCCGCCGTCGACAGCAGTCCCTTGACCGTCACCCCGCGAGCCCGAACCGGCGCAGTCCGGCGGCCACTTGCTCCACGCCCTCCACGGTGCGGATGGTCGGGTTCATGGCCTGGCCGCTGAGCAGGACGTAGCGCTTGTGCCGGACGGCGGACATGTTCTTGGTGACCGGGTCGGACTCCAGGAAGGCGATCTTCCGGGCGGCCGACTCGGCGGTCTGCGACTTGCGCGTGAGGTCGCCGATGACGAGCACGTCGGGGTCGCGGTCGGCGACCGTCTCCCAGTTGATCTGGGGCCACTCCTCGTGCGTAGCGCCGAAGGTGTTCTTCGCGCCGAGTGCGCGGGTGATGATGCCGGGGGCTCCGCAGCAGCCCGCCATGTAGGGCGACTGGGCGTTGGCGAACCAGTACAGGAGGGTGACGTCCGAGGCGTCGATTCCCGAAGTGGCCTTCGTCATGCGCTGCTTGAGCGAGGCGACGAGCCGATCGCCCCGCTTCTGCACCCCGAACACCTTGGCCAGGTCCCGTACTTCGCCGTAGACGGTGTCGATGGTCAGCGGCTGCTTGCGCGAGCCGTCCCCGTCACCGGAGTTGTCCTTGCCCGCGCAGTCGGACGGGGAGACGTAGGTGGGAACGCCGACCTTCTCGAGCTGGTCCCGGGTGGCCACGCCGCCCTTGCCCAGTGTGGAGACGAAGGAGGCGGCGACGAAGTCCGGTTCGGTGTCCAGGACCCGTTCGAAGGAGGGGTTGTTGTCGGCGAGCCGGGGCACCTCGGCGTTCGCCTTCTCCAGGCCCTTCATCACGGGGTCGGTCCAGGTGGCCGTCCCGGCCATCCGGTCGGCGAGCCCGAGCGAGAGCATGATCTCGGTGGTGCCCTGGTTGAGGGAGACGGCGTGGCGCGGCGGGGCCGCGACGCGGACGGTCCGGCCGCAGTTGTCGAGGGTGACGGCGGTCTTCGCCGAAGCGGTACCGGACGAGCCGGAACCGCAACCGGTCAGCAGCAGCGCGCCGGCGATCAGCGGGGCGGCACGGCGGGTCGTACGTGCGGTGGGCACGGGAGTGGGTCCCCAGTCGTCGAGGGCTCAAGCGCGGAGCCCGGTCGTACGGTCTCCCCGGCGGCACTCGACCGGCGGGGGCGCCAGCAGGTCTTCGGACTCGGGGTCACGCGAACGAGGCGCCTTCCCGGACTCTTCGTGGTCCAGTGGCCGATGCCCCGCCCGTCGCCCTCACCGCTGCGCGTCAGCTCCGGATTCGCACCGGATTCCCTGACCCACGTACATGGGTTCGACTGGCCTCGGAAAGTTATCACGGGGCGTGCCGGGAATCGCCTGCCGCCCTGGGCTGTTGCCACCCGCAGAGCCCCTTGCCCGGGGCGAGCCGCAGACGCACCGCAGTCGGAACCGCAGCCGCGGAGACAGAGGAGACACACCATGTACGGCGACCAGGAGACGGTCAGCAGGATCCTCTCGGAGCTCGGCGACACCTGGGCCGTCGTGGGCCTGTCCACCAACCGGGACCGCGCGGCCTACGGCGTCGCCGAGGTGCTGCGCCGGCACGGCAAGCGCGTCGTCCCGGTCCACCCGAAGGCCGAGACGGTCCACGGCGAGCAGGGCTACGCCTCCCTCGCCGACATACCCTTCGAGGTCGACGTCGTCGATGTCTTCGTCAACAGCGACCTGGCCGGCCCGGTGGCCGACGAAGCCGTGGAGATCGGCGCGAACGCCGTCTGGTTCCAGCTGGGGGTCGTCGACGAGCGGGCGTACGAGCGGACGCGCGCCGCGGGGCTGGACATGGTCATGGACCGCTGCCCGGCGATCGAGTACCGCCGACAGGGCATTTAGGGCATCCGAGGGGTGCCTCAACCGGCCGGTACGGAAACGTGGTTGACGGTTCACGAGGCACCCCGGTTTCCTGCTCGGATGCCCACGCTTCGCATCGAGCAGCCGACGGACGAAGCCGGTCTCACGGACTGGCAGTACGTCCACAACACGGTCATCCCGACCCACGTCCTGTCCCTCGACGACGTGCGGGAGCGAACCGGCCGCAACCGCATGGAGGTCGCCCGTCTCGGCGACGTCCTGGTCGGCTGCACGACGGTGCGTCCACCCGACGACGAGACGCCCGCGGCCACGGTGATCGCCCGCGTGCTCGCGCCGCACCGACGGCAGGGGCTCGGCGCGCAGCTGTACGCGCGCGCTCTGGAACAGGCGCGGGAACTGGGCACTGAGGCGATCGAGACGGTGGTCCTGGCCTCGAACGAGGACGGCCTGCGCTTCGCGCTCCGCAATGGATTCGTCGAGGTCGAACGCTATCTGCTGCCGGGCGACACCATCGAGTGGATCAGCCTGCGGCTGGCCTGAGCCTCAGCCCCGGCCGGCCGGCTCCTCGGCGAGGAACCCTTCGACCGCGTCGGAGAAGAAGTCCGGATCGTCGATCCACGGGAAGTGCCCGGCGCCCGGCTGGACGGTCATCCGCGCCACGGGGAACAGCCCCGCGATGTCGGCGGCGACGCGCGGCAGCGGACCGCTGTCCACCTCGCCCGCGAGCAGCAGCGCCCGTCCTTCCCATCCGGCGAGGGCGGCGAGCGCGGTGCGAGTTGCGTCCGGTGTGAAGGCGCCCGAGGACGCGTACAGGCTCGCTGCCTCCTCGTTGCTCTGCTCCGCGTCGGCCGCGGCGTGGGCCCGCGCGGCCTCGTCCCACCGCCCGTAGAAGAAGGGTGCGGCGGTGTCGTAGTCCGCGTCGGAGGCCGTGCCGGCCCAGGTCCTTTCGTAGGCACCCAAGGCCGCCTCGAACCACGGCTCACCCTTGCGCAGGGCGGCCGCTTCGAGGCGGTGCTCCACGGTGAAGTCGACGCCCAGGGCGCGCGCCCGGGCGGTGATCAGCGCCAGACTCCGCACGCGCCGCGGGTAGCGGGCCGTGTAGAGCAGCGCGAGGTCGCCTGCCGCCGAGTGGGCCAGCAGATCGACGCGCTCCAGCCCGAGGTGCACGCGCAGGGCCTCCACGTCGGCCACCTGACGATCGCAGCGGTACGTCGCCGGGTCCTCGGGTACGCCGGAATCGCCGGTGCCCCGCAGATCGAGCCGGATCAGTCGGCGTCGCCGGGCGAGCCCCCCGAGGTCGCCCAGATAGGCGGAGGCGCGCATCGGCCCGCCCGGCAGGCAGAGCAGCGGCTCGCCCTCACCGTCGAGGTGATAGGCGAGTTCGGTCCCGTCGGAGGCGGTGAAGCTGGGCATGCCGCCATCCTGACGACCTCCGGACGATCACGGCAAGCGGTTTGCGCGGCGTGCGGCAGGCGGCGCGCGGCAAAGGGCGCGAGGATCCGGTGACCGACACCCGGCACTCAGCGGCTGACGGCGGTCAGGTGCCGAGCCCCTCCAGCACCACCGCGCTGGGCAGCTCCGCAAAAGCCTTGCCCGGCACGAGCAGCTTCCCCCTGCGCCGCCCGCTTCCCACCAGTACATAGGCCAGGTCGACGACCGCGGAGTCCACCAACACGGGCCAGTCGCCCGGCAGTCCGAGGGGCGTGATGCCGCCGTACTCCATCCCGGTTTCCCCGGTCGCCGTGTCCATCGGTGCGAACGAGGCCTTGCGGGCGCCGAGTTGGCGGCGTACGGCGCCGTTGACATCGACGCGGGTACCGGAGAGGACCACGCACGCGGCCAGTGTCGTGTCGCCTCCGCGCTTGCCCGCGACCACCACGCAGTTGGCGGACTGGTCGAGGAGCTCCTGGCCGTAGTGCTCCAGGAAGACCGAGGTGTCGGCCCACTCCGGCTCGGTGTCGACGTACACGATCTGCTCGGCGGGGACGCTGCCGCGCCAGTGGCGTACGGCGTCGGCGACCGGGCGGGTGAGCCGGTCGAGGCATTCGGGTGCGGGTGTGGCGTGGTCGAAGTGTCCGATGGGTGCGCGCATGACCGCACGCTAACAGCCGCGCCGGCGCCTCCCGCTGGGCGTCTCAGCGGACGAGCGGCACCGACACCGTCATGATCATCTCGACCGGCTCGTCGCCCGAATTCCCGTACACATGAGGGGTGTTGGCCTCGAACGAGACGCTCGCGCCCGTCGGTACGAGGTGGTCCACGCCGTCGACGGTGAGGGTCAGTTCGCCCGTGGTGACGTGGACGAGTTCGACGGTGCCGTTGGGGTGGGGGTCGGAAGGGCTGTGGTCGCCGGGCATCAGCCGCCAGTCCCACATCTCCAGCGGGCCGGGGGCCTCGGTGCCGGCGAGGAGGCGGTTGTAGCTGCCCGCGTCGGTGTGCCACAGCCGTACGGCCTGGTCGGCCGGGACGATCCGGACCTTGGGGCCCTGCTCGTAGTCGAGGAGGGTGGTGATGCTGATGCCGAGCGCGTCGCCGATCTTGACGACGGTGCCGATGCTGGGGTTGGTCCTGGCCTGCTCGATCTGGATGAGCATGCCGCGGCTGACCCCGGCGCGGGCGGCGAGGGCATCCAGCGTGAAGCCCCGTTCCGTGCGCCAGCGTTTGACGTTGCGCGCCAGGGACTGGGTCAGCAGGTCGAGATCCGACACATTCCGTCCAATATTCTGGATGACAGAGTTCAATCGAGTGAACTATGGTGTGGTGCACCTGATTGTTCACTGAACTGTACTGCGAGGCACCTCATGACAGCACTCTTCGCCCTGGCCACCAGCCTCCTGTGGGGCCTGGCCGACTTCGGCGGAGGACTGCTGACCCGGCGCACCCCGGCGCTCACCGTGGTCGTCGTCTCGCAGACCATCGCGGCGGCCGTCCTCGGAGTGATCGTCGTCGCCACCGGCGGCTGGAGCGAGGCCGGTCCGCAGCTCTGGTTCGCGGTGGCCGCCGGTCTGGTCGGTCCGGTCGCGATGCTCGCCTTCTACAAGGCGCTCGCCCTCGGCCCGATGGGCGTCGTCTCGCCGCTCGGTTCCCTGGGCGTGGCCGTCCCGGTCGGCGTGGGTCTGGTGCTCGGCGAGCGCCCGGGGCTGATGCAGTTCGCGGGGATCGCGGTCGCCGTCGCGGGTGTCGTACTGGCGGGCGGCCCGCAGCTCAAGGGCGCCCCTGTGCAGCGGCAGGCGGTGCTGCTCACCTTGCTCGCGGCGTTCGGCTTCGGCGCGGTGATGTCGCTGATCGCGGAGGCCTCGACGACCGTCACCGGCCTGTTCCTGGCGCTCTTCGTGCAGCGCGTGACCAACGCGGTGGTGGGCGGCGGCGCGCTCTACGTCTCCGTGCGGCGCGGCGCCCCGGCCCTCCCCGAGGGCGGCTTCCCCTGGGGTTCCGTCCCCGCGCTCGCCTTCATCGGCCTCGCCGATGTCGCGGCGAACGGCACGTACTCGGTGGCCGCGCAGCACGGCCCGGTCACGGTGGCCGCCGTGCTCGCCTCGCTCTATCCGGTGGTCACGGCACTGGCCGCGCGCGGCTTCCTCAGTGAGCGGCTGCGCGGCATCCAGGCCGCGGGCGCGGGCCTCGCCCTGCTCGGCACGGTATTGCTCGCGACCGGCTGAGTCAGGACTCGGGGGCCGGCTCCGCGAGCCGGGAGACAGCTTCCTCGTCGAGCTCCGCGAGCCGGGCCGCGCTCTCCTCGTCCAGCTCCGACAGCGCGAGCAGCTGCTCCGGCGTGACCCCGTCCGGGATCGGCACCGGCGCCGGTGTCCGCAGCGGGGGCTGCCAGCCGGTCACCGCGTCCCAGTGCCGTACGACCCGGGCCGGCGCCCCCGCGACGACCGAGTGGTCGGGAACGACGCCCCGGACGACCGCCCCGGCGGCCACCACCACGTTCCGCCCGATCCGGGCCCCCGGAAGGATCACCGCGCCGGTGCCGATCCAGCAGCCCGGTCCGATCTCCACCGGCTCCATCCGCGGCCACTGCTTGCCGATGGGCACGTGCGGGTCGTCGTAGGAGTGGTTCGTGGACGTCACATAGACGTATGGGCCGAAGTAGCAGTCGCTGCCGATGGTGACCGACGTGTCGGCGATGACATGGCTGCCGCGGCCGAGGACGACTCCGTCACCGATGCGCAGGATCGGCTCGGGGCCGAGGTCGAGGTCGGGCATCAGTCCGGCCGTCAAAGTGACCTGTTCGGCGACGATGCAGTGGGAGCCGAGGTGGATCCACGGTTCACCGAAGACCGTGCCGAGCGGGAAGGCGAGCCTGGTACCTGTTCCCATGGCGCCGAAGCGGAGGCGTCCGGGGTGCTCGGCCGTGACCGCGCCCGTCCGCTGCGCCCAGGCCCAGCCCGCGTGGACGGCGCGCTGCGCGAGGCGCCGCCGCCATGATGAGAACGTGTTCCTGCTCTTGGGCACCCGCTCACGGTACTCAGCGTGACGTGGGTCGATGACGGCGGGCCGCTGTGATCTTCACCCCACCACGGCCGGGCGGCATGCAATACCGTGCCGTTGAACCCATGACGAGGAGACGGCAATGACGCACAAGGCGCTGATCACGGGCATCGGCGGCAAGGATCCGCAGGTGGATCAGGAGGCGTTCGCCGCCCCGACGTCCGTGGTGATCGGCGAGGTGACCCTGCACGCGGGCGCGAGCGTCTGGTACGGCGCGGTGCTGCGCGCCGACTGCGGTCCGATCGTCATCGGCGCCGACAGCAACATCCAGGACAACTGCACGCTGCACGTCGACCCGGGCTTCCCCATCTCGGTCGGGGCGCGCGTCTCCGTCGGGCACAACGCCGTCGTGCACGGCGCCACGGTCGAGGACGACTGCCTGATCGGCATGGGCGCCACCGTACTCAACGGCGCGGTGATCGGCGCCGGTTCACTGGTGGCCGCGCAGGCACTGGTGCCGCAGGGCATGCAGGTGCCCCCGGGCTCGCTCGTCGCGGGCGTACCCGCCAAGGTGAAGCGGCCACTGACGGACGAGGAGCGCGAGGGCATCTCGCTGAACGGCACGATGTACGCGGAGCTGGCGAAGGCCCACCGCGCGGTGCACGAGGAGCAGTGAGCGCCGGGTTCGGAACGGTCTCGGCGCCCACGCTGCTGTGACCGTCCGCAGGCAGCGCGTCGGCGGCGGACGGGCCGGTGACTCAGTCGGCTGCGGGCGCGGCGACGGGCTGCGGCTCGGCCGCCTCGCTCTCCGCCGTCACCTGCTTGGCCTTCCGCTTCACGACCAGCATGGAGACGAGCCCGATGAGGAGCGCCACCACCAGCCCCAGCCACGAGAAGCGCTTGAGCCAGGACTCGGCGACCACGCCGACGTAGTAGATGACCGCGGTGGTGCCGCCCGCCCAGATGATGCCGCCCAGGACGTTGGCGATCAGGAACTTCCAGTACGGCATCCGCAGCACACCGGCGAGCGGGCCCGCGAAGATCCGCAGCAGCGCGACGAAGCGGCCGAAGAAAACGGCCCACATGCCCCACTTCTGGAAGGAGCGCTCGGCGGTCGCGATGTGCCCCGCACTGAAGTGCTTGGGGAACTTGCCGCCGAGCCAGGCCAGCAGCGGGCGTCCGCCCTTGCGGCCGATGGCGTACCCGATCGAGTCGCCGACGATGGCACCCAGGCTGGCACAGGCGCCGAGGATCACCGGGTTGATGCCGGAGTGCTGCGAGGAGAGCAGCGCCGCCGAGACCAGGATGATCTCCCCGGGCAGCGGGATGCCCAGGCTCTCCAGACCGATGACCAGGCCCACCAGCGCGTAGATGCTGATCGCCGGCACCGTCTCCAGCCATTCCTGGACGTGCAAGGCCGCTTCCTCCCGTTGAGCTGTGCAGGAGCCGGGCGCGATCCGTGCACGCGCTGTGCGCCGACACGCGGAACATGATCGCCCGGCGTGCGCT
>NZ_JBEXDZ010000092.1:0-35795 GCF_040606085.1 Streptomyces sp. NPDC005485
CATGCGGATGAGTTGGCGGTGTTGGTGGCGGGGCGGGGGGATGCGTTGTGGGCGGAGGCGATGTGGACGGCTGCGGCGGTGCGGGTGCGGCAGGGTGATTTTCGGGCGGCGGAGGAGTGTTTGGGTGAGGCGTTGGAGGGGTTTGGCAGTGGTGAGGATTTGGTGTTGTGGTTGCGGTTGAGGTTGGCGGCGGGGCGGTTGTTCTTGCAGAAGTCGCCGGCTGATGCGGTGGCTGCGCAGGAGTGTGTGGGTGCGGCGGAGGCGGCGTTGGTGTTTGTGGGGACGTCGGCGTTGCGTCAGGAGTTGGCGGCGTTGAAGGCTGATTTGGCGTTTGTGGCGGGTCGTTATGAGGAGGCTCGTGGGTTGTTGGGTGAGTTGGCGGGCGATGAGTTGCGGATGAGTTATCGGGATGGGGTGCGGTTGGACATCCTGCGGTATCGGTTGCGGATCTTGGCGGGGGATGCGTCGGGGGCGGAGGGTTTGCGGGTGTTGGCGGAGCGGGCGCAGGCGGATGCCAATATCGATTTGGCTGCGGAGATCTGGCGGATTCTTGCCGAGGCCCTTGCCCAGTTGCAGCAGGCTCCCGGCCCCGCCGCCTGAGGCTTGTCCCGGAAAAGGATCTTCGAGTCGATTGAGATGGGCGGCCGCTGAGGGACCGCTCGTTCATCCGGCGAGGTGGAGGTTGCGCAGGCGGGCAATGCCGAGCATGGCGTGGTGGACGCCATCGCCCTTGAGGCGGAGGGGCGGAGGACCCTCCAGGCCTTCATACGGGCGAAGGTGTGCTCGATGCGGGCGCGGACCTGTTCGTGGGAGCGGTTGTGCTCCTGTTTCCAGTCGGGGAGTTCCTGGCCCTGGCGGCGCCGGTGGCGCATGACGAGCCAGGTGCCCGGATAGCCGCCGTGGGCGATCATCATCGTCTTCCCGACGGCGGCTTTGGCGCCGGATTGCCCTCACGCCTTGCGGCCGTTGCGGTTGCCCAGCAGGGGCCGACCGACCACCACGACCCGGTGTCGGCGTCGATGACGACCTGGTGGTTGGCGGAGTACCGGTAGTCCTTGGACTGTTCGGCGATCGAGTGGTCGCGGGTGGGGACCAGGGTGCCGTCCACGATGAGCACGGCATCTCTGGCGAAGCGGCGCCGCGGCTGCAGTGCCAGGATCGGACCGAGGTGATCGATGATGCGGCCGGCGGCGGACTTGGAGATACCGAACAGCGGGACGAGTTGGCGCATCGTCAAGTTCGTGCGCCAGTACGCCGTGACCAGCAGCGTCCTGTCTGCCAGCGGCAGGCTCCACGACGTTCCCCGGCGGGTGGCATCGCTCCCCGCGCGACGCAGCGCTGTCACCGGTTTCATGAACTGGCGCGGGCTCAGCCCGGCGAACGGGACCGTCCAGGACGGTTCCGACGCCGTGATCACACCAGCCACGGCAAGATCATTCCACTGTGGCTGATCCCTCCAGCCGATGAGGGTGGGGCCCGGACGCAAAGGCGAGGATGTCGCGGACCGCTTCGCCGAGGCTGCCGAAGTGACGATGCACGCCGTCTATCGCTTCAGGGGTGTTGACGCCCCACACCGTCATCCCGGCACTCAGGCCGGACTGCACCCCGGAAGGGGCGTCCTCTATGACCAGGCAGTCCTCCGGTCGGGCGCCAAGTCGCGCGGCGGCCTGCAGATACGGCACAGGCGACGGCTTACCTTCCTCCACAGCGGCCGCGTCCACGACAACCTTCGGGACCGGCAAGCCTGTCCGCGTGAAACGTCCGCGCACCCGGTGCTCATAGTTCGACGTCACCAGCGCCCAGGCCCCGGGCGGCAGGGCATTGAGCAGCTCCGAGGCGCCGCCGAAGGCTGTATAGGTGCCGGAACGGACGTCCTCGTCCTCCAGCTCGTGCAGTGCGGCCAGGCACTCCCGGGAATCCTGGTCCGGGGCAACCTGCGCAAACGTCTCCATGGGCCTCGTCCGCAGCGCCACCCGGTAAACCTCGTCGGGTTCCAGGCCGTATCGCTCTGCCCACGTGCGCCACACCAGGCGCTGATTGTCCACGGCATCGATCAACGTGCCATCGACATCAAACAGGACATACCTCGTCGCACCAGGACGGCCGGGTTCACTGATCACGCATAGATCATGCCATCAGGCCCTGAGCAGGCGATTTGCGGGAGAAGCCTTAGCTTCGGCCAATCGTGATTGGCCGTCAGCTCTTGCTGGCGGCCGATCTGTGTTCGGCAGTGTTATTGGGCGTGACGGCGAGCCCGACTGTTGCGTCGAGTGCGCGCCGGGTTCAACGGCTCCCTCCGGTGGGGGTTGTCCGTAGGGACAAGAACGTTGTGGTCAGCCGAAGTTGGGAAGGGTTGCCAGTCGTTGGATCGCGTCGGTGATCGCATCGGTCCCAGGCCAGTGGCGGGCGAACTTGAGGCGTCGGCGGCGGGGCGGTGGTGCCGAGTTGGACGGCGGCGGAGAGCAAGCACAGATCGCATGCGGTGGGGCTCTCTGCTTAACGACACTGCAGGTCTTCGTCGTCGCCTTCGCCACCGGCAAGAACCTCGTCGACGAGGCCGCCGCCCGCCTCCGTGAGCGAGGTGGTCGGCGACCGAGAAACCGCCTTTGATCCCTCGCCCACGCCGAACCTCTAGGGTGACCCGGTGGGGATTGAGCTGCGGGAACGTTGGGGCGGGCAGGCGTTGTGGGTGAGATGGGTTCTCACGGCGTATTTGATCGGATTCTTCGAAGGATCCTGCGTCCACATCTTCTATCTGGCCCGTGACGGCATCCATGCCTATGCGTCGTTTCCTCAGGTTCCCCTGCGGGTGTTCTTTGTCAGCTTGGCGATTCTCGATCCGCTGGTGGCCGTGCTGGTGGGACTCGTGCGGCGAGAAGGGGTCTGGCTGGCGAGCGCCGTGATGGTGACGGACGTCTTCGGGAATTGGTGGGGCAACCGGCACTGGCTCCGGGAAGATCCTGCGCAGCTGCTGCCTCTGTTGCCCATCACCCTCTTCGGTTTGTTCGTCGTTGCGTTCTTGTTCCCCCTGCTTCGCACGGTTGCCGGGACGGCGGGCGGGACCCAGGCGGCCCTGCCGTCCGCCTGACGACTCACCGTCGCGCAGCCTTGAAGCACCGGCACCTCGCCGACGAACACGCGCCGGTCAGCGCGAGCTCGGCATGCAGGCGGCAGGGCCCGGGCGATCTGGACGATTTTCAGGCAGATCTGATTGTGTGCGGCATCGTGGAGGGGCAGGGTGGGGCAGGCCGGTGGAGCGGGCGGCGGGGATACGGTCCTCGGGGCGGGCGCGCTGGCGATGGCGGAGTCCGAGTGCGGCGATCAGCGTGTTCCTCGTGTTGGTGGCGAACACGGTGATGCGCAGAACGCCGACGTCTGCGAAACGTAACTGGGCGCCGAGGTATGGCAGTTCCTCACGGACGATCGCTGCATGCCCGCCAGCCAGCCCTTGACGACATCGTCGTCGAGTTCGGCCAGCCAGTACGCCGACCGTAGATCGTGATCATGGATGCAGAGGCCACGGTATGACGGGTCGCGTCATGGACCCGCCGTCGTCAATGGTGTCCCGCACTACTTTGAGGGCTGGGACTATGACCCGGCCGCCGCCGCCGACGAGTACGTCGTCTGGCCCGCGAGCGAGGCCGCGGTGGCGATGGAGCGCGAGGTGTGGGCGATCGACGTCAGGTACGAGGTTTCTGACGCCGGGAGGGAGGAGCCTCCGGCGAACGGAGGGGTCGATGCCCGCTTCGACGAACTGACATCGCTCCTCACGCCGTACCGTCAGGCGCCGGTGGGTGCTCGGCGGCTTATGGGTGAGGTGCGGTTGGACGACGGAGAACGCTACCGGCCGGACGGGGCAGACGTCTGGTTGCGGTAGCGCCCGAGTAGCGACGCCTCCAGCACCAAGAGCTCAGGAAACATCCCTTCGCAACGACGCGATGAGGCGGTCGAGGTCCCCGCGTGCCGTGTACGTACGGATGGGGTCGATGTAGTCGCGTGACTCGATGATCTGACCGTCCCGGACACGTATGACGAAGACGCAGGGCACCTTGGCCGTGGAGTCGTCCGGCGACGTGAACTCATAGGCGAACTCGGCGACGATCACTTCAGGATCGGCCGTTTCGTGAACCACGACGTCGACGACTCGTCTCTTCGGCAAGGACTCCCGGACTTCCGGCGGCACCGTGAAGTGCTCCTGGAGTGCATGCCGACTCGTCAACGGCTCGGATTCCGGCGTCGCCATCGGATGCCGGACATCGGTGACCTCGCCGTACAGGTCGGGCAACTCGTCGAAGTTCCCGTCGGCGACGCCGTGGACAAGCCGGAGAAATACCTCACGCGGACTCAGACTCACAAGATCTCCCCAAGTAATGCGTACATCCAGCTAGTGTCCGTGCTCGGCCAGTCACGCGCTCTCTCGAGCGGATTGATCATGAGTTGATACGCGCCCTGGCGGGCGGTCCCGCAGCCCTGGTGACGGCTCGATGAGTACGGCCAGGGCGTTGGCCTGGGCCCCGGAACCCGGTGTCCTACTCCTCCGGTTCCCAGGCCTGGAGCAGGTCGAAGAGGTCTCGGTCGCCGTCGAGCTTCAGGGAGTCGATCGGAATACGGCCGTACAGGGCCAGGACCAGCTCATTGGCCGTGCCTTGGACGGAGGCGGTGGCCGCGGCCGGGCCCTCGTCGAGGGCGGTGGCGGGCATGGTGCCGGGTGCGGGGACAGGGGTGACCCGTGCGCCGTCGGCGGAGACCGAGAGGCGCCAGGAGCGGCCCTCGATGGCGTGGAAGTCGACGGCAGCGGGCTTGTGCGGCCAGGCACTTGTTGTTGCGCAGCAGGTGGTCAGGAACTCTTCGACACCGTCCAGTGCCACCTTGTCCGGCAGCGGCTGCGGGGCACCCACGGTGATCTGGGCGTCGTAGGTGTGCAGCGCGATTTCCTGGAGCTGGTGCCGGGCGACGGCACCGGAGGTCTGCGGCGACTGCGACGTACCCCACCACGTCCAGCAACCGCGATCCGGGCCGGCCTCACGCAGTGCGTCAAGTAGCTGCTGCGTCGAGGCGGCCAGCCAGGCCAGCAGGGCCTCACGGTCCCGGGGCGCAGTCAGGGAACCCGCCGGTGCGGGCGTGGCCGGGGGAGCGGTGGCAGGCCCTGCCGCGATGGTGGCGGCCCAGAAAGGGCGCCTCTCGCCGAGATGCTGCACCAGATCGAACAGTGTCCATTCGGGGCAGGTCGGCACCTGCACGTCGAGGCTGGATGCGGAGGCGACCGCGGCGCGGAAGGCGGTCGACCGCTCGTCGATCAGTCGCAGCAGGACGGCGAACTCAAGTGTCGTTGGCACACTGATTCTTTATCACCGCGTTCCGACAACCGGACAGCAATTTTCACAGCCGACGCGGCAGGCGCGGTAAGCGGCACGGGCCGAGCACCCTCGGGCGGCGAGGTGTTCTGCTCAGATCGGACGGGCCTCGGAAGGCAGACGCGTCCTAGGGGGTGTTGTGAAAGTCCCGCACAGCACCCACGGCGCCCGGCACGCGCCCTCGCCGCACCGGCCGAAGACCCAAGTACGTCCAGTACGAGGGCCTTCGTCCGGCACGCCGAGGGCACGCACCGAACACCGCGGGCACCGCACAGGACTTTCAAAACACCCCCTAGGGGGAAGGCGCACTGGCCTGAGGTGGGCAGCCGCGCTGCTGAGGGCTCAACTGGTCCTGGAGAATAGGAAAGTCGCCCACTGGCCGACGGTCTCGACCGAGATTCTTGAAGGTGTGGGCTAACGGAGCGCCGCCGCCACCAGTCCTCGGATCTCCCGTTCCGAGACCGTTCCGCCACCCACCAGACGATCGAAGACCAATCCGTCCACGCAGGCCAGCAGTGTGACGGTGCGCTGCTCGGCGTCCGATACGCCTTGCACGGCCAGGAAGTCGCGTACGACTTGGCGTCCTGCGTTCTCGCGCGGCACAAGGATCTCCCGCAGTTCGGGGTGGTGCACGCTCTCGATGGCGCAGGCATAGCGCGCGAGAGAGCGTCGCCGCCCCTCTCCCGTGAGCCGTAGCTCGATGAAGGCGGCGATCGCCCCCGCCAGTTCGTCGATGCTCTGCGGCACTGATGTCCGCTCCCCGATGGACTGGAGTTCCGCCTGGTCGAGTGCGACAAGCCGCCGGACCAGTGCGGTGAGCAATGCCTGGCGGGTGCGGTAGTAGGCGGAAGTGGTGCCGGGTGGCAGGTTCGTTGCCCGGTCCACCGCGCGATGGGTCAGCCCTCGGATCCCCGTCTCGGCGAGCACGTCGATGGCCGCATCGGCGAGGAGGGTACGTCGGTCGGTGGGCATGGCCCCTTTCTACACCTGTAGAGGCGCGAGGTATTCTTCTTCTACACCTGTAGAAGGACGTCGGGGTGGACAAGGGGGCAGGCATGGGCGGCAGTGCGGTGGTGGTCGGCGGGGGCATCGGTGGGCTGGCCGCAGCGATCGGGCTGCGGTTGATCGGCTGGGAGGTGACGGTCGTCGAACGCGCCCCCGTCCTCGGTGACGCGGGTGCGGGTATCTCCCTGCACGCCAACGGCATCCGCGCCCTGGACATCCTCGGCGTCGGCGGAGCGGTGCGCGCGGCCGCGTGCCCCCAGTACACCGGGGGCACCCGAGTCCCCAGTGGCAGCTGGTTGGCCCGGATGGACGGGGCCGCGCTGGAGCGCGAGTTGGGCACGCCGATTGTCGGCATCCCCCGGGCCGCGCTGCACCGGCTGCTGCGCGGGGCGCTGCCGTCCGAGAGCCTGGTCGACGCTGAGGCGACCTCCGTCGACTCTTCCGACCCCAGCCGGGTGCGGGTATCGACAGAGGGGGGCGTACTTGAGGCAGATCTGGTCGTGGCGGCCGACGGAGTGGGCAGTCGCCTGCGCGCCCAGCTGTTCTCCCGTCACCCCGGCCCTGTCTACAGCGGGTCGACCGTTCTGCGCGCCGTCACCCAGCGCCCGGTCGAGCTGGACACGGATTTCGAACTGACCTGGGGCAAGGGCGCGGAGTTCGGCCACATCGCGTTCGCCGACGGCCGGGCCGAGTGGCACGCGGTCCTCAACTCTCCGCCCGGCATACGCCATACGGACGCCCTCGCCGAGATGCGCCACCGCTTCGGTGACTGGCACGCCCCGATCCCCACCCTGCTGGACGCGACGCACCCCGACGCCGTCCTGCATCACGACATCCACGAACTGGCCCAGCCCCTGCCCGCCTTCACCGCGGGCCGCATCGTTCTGCTCGGTGACGCGGCGCACGCCATGACCCCGAACCTCGGCCAGGGCGCCTGCCAGGCCCTGGAAGACGCGGTCGTACTGGCCGCCGCACTCACCACCGAGCCCACCATCGAGTCCGCACTGGCCCATTACGACACCGAGCGCCGCCCCCACAGCCAGTCCGTCGCACGCGCCGCCCGCCAGGCCGGCCGCATGGGCCAGCAGCTCAGCAACCCCCTGGCCGTCGCTCTGCGCAACACCGCACTCCGACTGGCCCCCTCCCGCGCGATGGTCCGCGCCATCCTGCGGCACGCCGACTGAACACCACCGCCCCTATGTTGACGACACCGAACCTGCCCCATCGGACCCGAATTGGGCGGTTTCCCGGCGGGGCCGACGACGTTCGGTAAGGCCCCGGGCCCCCGGACTCCTATCGCTGATCCGGCGCGCCTCCGGGGAGCCTGGAGCAGACCGTGACCGTGATCAGCCAGCCAGCCAGCCAGCCAGCCAGCCAGCCAGCCAGCCAGCCAGCCAGCCCGCCACGCCGGGTTCCCCCTGCACCCGCACGGCCCGTTCGGGGCCGTGATCACGTGGCTGACAAATGATTGGACGGGGTAATGCGCGGGCTTGTAGCTTGCAGTGGACCGCGACACCGCCCGAGGAGGTGAGACCCATGAACGCAGTATCGATATGGGTGCTCCCCTTTTCCATCACGGTCGGGCGATTGACGTAGGTGTCGCCGGGAGCGCCTCGACAACAGGGCACTCCCGAAAGGCAACACCTATGGACTCTCGGCAGTTCACCGCCGAACCGTCGTCGAACGATACGGTCGAGCGCGACTTCACCGTGGGCGACGTCCCCGGACTTCGGTCGCCGGCCTCCGGCGCCGATCGCGCGCCCCTCAAGTTCGACGTCATCATTGCCGGGTGCGGGCCGACCGGCGCGATGCTGGCCGCCGAACTGAGGCTGCACGGTGTGCGGGTACTCGTACTGGAGAAGGAAACCGAGCCCGCGTCGTTCGTGCGCATCGTCGGTCTGCACATTCGCAGTCTCGAGCTGATGGCAATGCGCGGACTGCTCGATCGAATTCGCGAACACGGAAGGCAGCGTCCGGCCGGCGGGTTCTTCGCCGCCATCAACAAACCCGCACCCCAGGGCCTGGATTCCGCGCACGCCTATCTGCTGGGAATCCCACAGCCGGTCATCGTCAACCTGCTTGAAGAACATGCGACCCAACTGGGTGCGCAGGTCCGGCGCGGTTGTGCGGTGGCCCGCTTCGAGCAGGACGACGAGGGTGTGACAGTCGAGCTGGCCGATGGCGAACAGCTGCGTTCGCGCTACCTCGTCGGCTGTGACGGCGGGCGCAGTACGGTGCGCAAACTGCTTGGCGTCGGCTTCCCCGGTGAGCCCTCGCGGACCGAGACGCTGATGGGCGAGATGGAAGTGGGTGTGCCGCAGGAGGAGATCGCCGCCAAGGTGACAGAAATCGGCAAGACCCATAAGTCATTCTGGCTCAGGCCCTTCGGCGCAGGGGTCTACAGCGTTGTGGTCCCCGCCGCCGGAGTCGGCGATCGCGCGGAACCACCCACCCTCAAGGACTTCAAGCAACAGCTGCACGCCATCGCCGGAACCGATTTCGGGGTGCACTCCCCGCGTTGGTTGTCCCGCTTCGGGGATGCCACCCGGCTGGCCGAACGCTATCGGGTCGGGCGGGTGCTGCTGGCCGGCGATGCGGCACACATCCATCCACCCACCGGCGGACAGGGCCTCAACCTGGGCGTCCAGGACGCGTTCAACCTCGGCTGGAAACTGGCCGCACAGATCCGCGGTTGGGCGCCGGACACCCTGCTGGACACCTACCAGGGCGAACGTCATCCGGTCGCCGAGGAGGTGCTGGACAACACCCGCGCTCAGATGGAACTGCTGTCCACCGAACCGGGCCCGCAGGCCGTACGCAGGCTGCTCACCGAACTGATGGACTTCGACGAGGTGAACCGTCATCTGATCGAGAAGATCACCGCGATCGGTATCCGCTATGACTTCGGCGCAGGCCCCGACCTGCTCGGCCGCCGCCTGCCCGACTTCGACGTGAAACACGGCCATCTGTACGGTCTGCTGCATCGAGGCCGCGGCCTGCTGCTGGACCGCACTGAACGCCTGACCGTCGGCGGCTGGTCAGACCGAGTCGATTACCTTGCGGACCCCACTGCGGCACTGGACGTTCCCTGCGTCCTCCTGCGCCCCGACGGCCACGTCGCCTGGATCGGTGACGATCAGCAGGCTCTGGACGACCACCTCTCCCGCTGGTTCGGCAGGCCGCCGGCCAACTCACCTGGCCTGAGCGACCGAAAGGGCCGTGAGGGGAATCGAGCGGCCAGTAGCGACTGACCTCCGATGGCTGGAGGCAGCATCAGCCGGCCCTGCACCAGACCGCTTTACTGACCTCAGCCTGGCTGATCACCTTGGTGTGACCTCACCGGTGGGGCAGGGGGACGACGCCCGCGGGGTCGTCCCCCTGCCCCGGGATGCGGTAGCCGGGTCTGAGGCGGGAAGCGGGCCGAGCGGCCCCTTGACCTGCTCAGCGGGTGCGAGCAGACTCGTATACGAAGTACGTGTGTCTCGTAGACGTACAGCGCAGGGACCGGCACGTAGGGTGACCCGCGGACCCCTCGTTGGACGCACTCCACACCGCAGCTCCGACGCTGCGGATCGAAGCAATCCCCTCCCGTGGCGACTACGCCCCCGACCGGCGGCGCCGACGGGAGTAGCCCCCGACTCGGGCCGGCCCGGCCGGGTCGTGCCGCCGCCTCGCGGTGGCACGGAAACGGCGCGCGCCGCGTCATGGCGCGGCCCGGGGCGGTTGGAGAAGGGGAGGCGCAGTGATGCCCTTCCAGCAATCGAATCCGGTCCGGCCCCGCTTCTGGCTGGAGACAACCCTCGGCGGGCTGTCCGGACTGCTGTTCCTGCTCACCCTGGTGTGGCCGGAGTGGATCGAGACGCTCCTCGGCCTCGACCCGGACGCCGGTAGCGGCGCGGCGGAGTGGCTCGTGGTCGCACTGGCGGCCGCCGTCACCGCCATCTGCCTGCTCGGTGCCCGGATCGAGTGGCGCCGGGCGCACCCGCCCTCGGTCCGCGCCGCGCGGTGAGGGAAGGAAGATCGTCATGACGGATACGACACAGGCACCGTCGAACGACAAACTGACCGAACTGGTCCGGCGGGCCCCGCTGAGCTTCGTGGGTACTGTCACCCGGGCCGGCGGCACGTCACTCGCGGCCATCCCGGTCGAGGCCCACAACGAGCGGACAGCTGTGGTCCGAGTGGACGAGGTGCTGCACGCGCCCGAGGCCTTCCGGCAGCTCGCGGGCGGCGAGGTCACCGTCCAACTGGCGGCCGATGGCGAACTGATGGAGGTCGGAACCGCGGCCGTATTCTTCACCGAGGGCATGGTCTACGGCGACGGCCTGGGTGTCGTCGAGGTGGCCCGGCTGCCCGTCAGCGCAGTCCTACGGCATATTTCGCTGGCGGCGACCTCCGCCGACGAACTGCCCTTCTCGTCCGTGCAGCGCAAGATCCGCAACCAGGACATCGCCGCGCACGCTGCCGAGGCGGACGCCGTCGTGGTCGGCACGGTGGTCGGACTGGAGGACCTCGGCCTGGCGGGCTTCTCCGAGCACGCCCCGCACTGGTGGCGGGCCGCAGTCGAAATCTCGATCGTCGAACACGGCGAACTCGAGATCGGACCGAGCACCTTCCTCTACCCGAGCAGCACGGACATCCGCTGGCGCGAGGTGCCCAACCCGCAGGCCGGGCAGGAGGCCCTGTGGCTCCTGCACGAGACGGAGGGCGACCTGGCCGGGTACGCGCCGTTCCGGTTGCTCCACCACGACGACGTCCAGCCGGTGCAGAAACTCGCCGTGCTGCAGGAAGGGGCGTGAGTCGACATGTCCACCATCAAGGTCGTCAACATCACTCCCAGAGCGCTGAGCGGCGACCGGAGCCTGGACAGTGAGCCCAGCCTCGCGGTCAACCCGGAGAATCCGAGGGAGATGGTCGCGAGCGCCTTCACCCCCGATCCGATGGGCGGCCCGTTCGCCCCGATCTATGTCTCGACCGACGGCGGGAACACCTGGGTGCTGAACAGCGTCGTCCCGGGCAATGGGGGCCGTGGCACCGGGGACATCAGCGTCGGCTTCGGAGGGCAGGGCGGCACGCTCTACACCGGCATTCTCAATGGTGAGACCAGCGACCTGCAGATCCTGCGGATGCCGGACGTCACCGCGACCGTTCCGATGGCAGAGATCGTGGACCGGGGCGACGAGGACCAGCCGTGGGTGGTCGCCACCAGTGCTGCGGCGAATGGCGTCACCAGCGACCGGGTGTACGTCGGCAACAATGACGCCTCTGCTGAACCCCAACCCGCCACCGTGGATGTGGCGGAGAATGGCCGCACGGCCGCCGGTCAGTCCGGTTTCAAGAGCATCCGGCTCGACCGGCGCAGCGACACAATCCACGACGGGCCGCCGATCCGCATCGCCGTCCACCCGGACGGGACGGTCTACACCGCGTACCAGCGCTGGACCGACTTCACGGGACGAGTCGTCACCTTCGACGTCGTGGTGACCCGCGATGACAAGGGCGGGATCGGACACAAGCCCTTCGAGGACCTGCTGGACCCGGGCGACGGCGAGGTCGGCCTGCGTGTGGAAAGCGGCCTGAGGGTGCGGTTCAACGTGCGGGTGCCGACCCTGGGCCAGGAGCGCACCGGGGCTGATCTGGCGATCGCGGTCGACCAGACCGACTCCAACAGCGTGTGGATCGCCTGGTGCGACAACCACGGAGGCACCGCCCCCACGGACTACGTGCTGCACATCCGGCACTCGGCGAACCGCGGGCAGACCTGGACCGCGCCACATCGGGACATCGTCAACGGCAAGAACCCAGCGCTGGCGGTCAACTCCGACGGCCTGGTCGGGCTGCTCTACCAGCAGCTGGCCAACAACCAGTGGTCGACCGTGCTGGAGCTGACCGGAGACGGCTTCGCGACCGTGGAGAGTCAGGTGCTGCACCAAGCTCCGGGCGACGTCCCGTCGGCGGGGGCCAACCTGCCGTTCCTCGGCGACTACCTGCGGATGATCACCGTCGGGAAGGACTTCTACGGGATCTTCTCCGGCAACAACACCCCCGACCTGGCCAACTTCCCGGTCGGCGTGACGTATCAGCGCAACGCCAACTTCACCACCCACCAACTGCTCAGTACGGACACCGTGACCCGAGTGCCGCCGTCCATCGACCCGTTCTTCTTCCACCGGGCCGCCTGATCACCCGTAGCTGGTGACGGTGATGGAGGGGGCGGGCTGCGTCCGCAGGCGTGCCGCGCGCAGTGGAGAACCACCGATTGATGCGTTTCAATCAGCTTGGTGGTGGGAGACTCGCACGCCCCCGGCGGGGCGTCAAGAGCAGCCGTAGGGATTTCCCAGATCAGTCCGCGTCTGTCGCGACCGGAGCGTTCACCGTACGATCGTGCGCTTCGGCGGACCACCTCGGGCGGGCACGCTGGAAGCTGCACGGAAGCAGCACGGAAGCGGCGCTCTGGCCAGCCGAAATCGGTAGTCGCTAGCGTCGTAGTAGGGCGACGTCGGACGTGCGTCTTGGAGCGCTTCAACGGGCTGAGGTATTCTGCGCTCGTCCGCGACAGCCTGGTCACTGCGAGTGCCGTGCGGTCCCGGGCCGAACGAGACCGGAGGTCGAGGAGCGCTGTGGCAACCGCCCGTCCGCGAGTAGTACCGGGGCATGCCGGTCCGAGCATGCAGGACGTCGCCGACGCCGCGGGCGTCTCGGTCGGCACTGTCTCCAACGTCCTGAACCATCCGGCGAAGGTGAGCCCCACGACGGCGCAACGCGTCCGGGAAGCCATCGACCGGCTGGGCTTCGTGCGCAACGACGCGGCCCGTTCGCTGGTGTCGGGTTCGACCAACAGTGTCGGCATGGTGCTCGCCGACATCGAGAACTCCCTGTTCATCGACATGGCGCACGGTGCGCAGGAGGCCGCCCGCGCCATCGGTCAGAACCTGCTGCTCGCGAACACCGCGTGCGACATGACGCTGCAGGACGATTACCTGGACCTCTTCGACGAGTCCCGGGTGACCGGCGTCTTGCTGGCTCCGATGCAGGACTCCTCGGCCGGCATCGCTCGCATCCGTTCGCACGGGCGTCAGGTCGTGCTCCTCAACTACGCACCGAAGCCGGGTACTTGCTGCTCGGTGCTGGTCAACAACGAGCATTCCGGATATCTGGCGGCCCGCCATCTCATCGACACCGGGCGTACCAGGCTTGCTTACGTGGTCGCACACGACGACTTCCAGCCCGTGCGTGACCGGCGCAGGGGAGTGCGCGCGGCCGTCGAGGAGGCAGGCCCCGGCGTCTCCCTTGAGGAGGTCGACAGCGTCGGCCTGACCACAGCTCATGGGCATCTGGTCGGGCAGGATCTCGCACGGAGGGCCCCCGGCGAGCTGCCGGACGGCCTCGTCGTCGTCACGGATGAGCTGGCCAACGCCATCATCCACGAGCTCCACACCGTGGCGGGGATCCGGGTGCCTGACCAGGTCGCGGTCGTCGGCTGCGAGAACAACCGCGCGGCGGGCGCAGCGGCGGTGCCGCTGACCGCGGTGGACATGCCGGGCCGGATGATGGGGCAGGAAGCCATCCGGCTGCTGATGGACGAGGTGGCGTCGGGCGCGCAGCACCGGCATGTCACCGTCGTGCTGGAGCCCGAGCTGATCATCCGCGCGAGCGCGCCCAGCTGAGCGTCGGCGCAGGCGCACGGAGCGGTCATCGGAGTCGGCGCCACCGCGTCGGGCTGTTCGTCCGCTTCGGCGTACTGAGCTGATCGCCGCGCCGAGGCGCAGGGCTGATCGCCGAGGTGCAGAACTGGTTGCCGCGCCGAGTCGCGGAGTCGATCGTCCGCGCAAGCCCGCGGAGTCGCTTGTCCGCGTCGGCGTGCCGTGCTGACCAGGTATTTGTCTTGTCGGGCTGGGGCCAGGGCCTCCCGTTGACTACCCGGCGGTGCTCGGGCGCGGTTCGGAAACATCCGAGACAGATCCTTGACACATCCCAGAGCAGGTCGTACGTTCCCGGCATCCCCTCAATTGAAGCGTTTCAACGCACCGCGCGCCGAGGAGCACCTGTGCACAAGAGCCTCAGATCCCGCCGTATCGCCCTCCTGTCGACCGCTGCCGCCGCGAGCCTGCTGCTGACCGCCTGCGGCGGCGGGAGCAGCTCGGGCAGCGACATCAAGGCGTTCACCCTCACCATCAACGACGACAACCACATCGTGCAGCAGGAGCTCACGGCCCTGGGGAAGGGCTCGTGCACCTCGCAGAACAAGGCACTCCCGCTGAAGATCCAGACGCTACCCATCGGCAACGTCGACCAGAAGGTGCAACTCCTCGCCGGCCAGAACGCCCTGCCCGTGCAGTTCGCGGCGGGAGGCACGCCGCAGCTCACCAAGACCCTGGACAAGGCCGGGCAAGTCCTCGACCTGGAGAAGACACTCAAGGACCTCGGCGTCTGGAACGACCTTCAGCCGGCGGCAGTCAAGACCGTCGAGAACCTGTACGGCAAGTTCAACGTCATGCCCTACCAGTTCAACATCGAGGGCATCTGGTACAACAAGAGGCTCTTCGCCGACCACCACATCGCCGTCCCGACGAGTTACGACCAACTGGTCGCGGCTGCCGCGAAGTTCAAGGGCGCCGGCGTCACCCCGTTCTCCGCGGACGGCAAGGACGGCTGGCCCCTCACCCGCCTGGTCAGCGGCTACCTCTACCGGGAGCTCGGCCCGGGCGCCCTGCAGGCGGTGGCGGACGGCAAGGCGAAGCTGACCGACCCCGCATACGTGAAGGCCGCGCAGGCCATCGCCGACCTGGGCAGGGCCGGCTACTTCGGCAAGGGCGTCGGCTCGATCGACTACGACACCGCCACCCAGCAGTTCCTGACTGGCAAGGCCGCGATGTTCTACATGGGCAGCTGGGCGCTCGGCGACTTCAACGACGCGGCCAAGAACAAGATCGGCGCGGCCAACGTCGGCTTCATGCCGTTCCCCACCGTCGCGGGCGGCAAGGGCAGCGCGGACCAGATTCCGGCCAACGTCGGTCTCCCGATCGCCGTCTCCGCCAAGTCGTACAACGCCGAAGTCGGCAACTGGCTCTCCTGCATCACCAAGAACTACGGCGCCGCCTCGCTGAAGGACCAGGGCACGGTCTCCGGGTTCAAGCCCAACGGCGACACGGGCACACTGCCGCCCCTCACCCAGACGGTGCAGGACACCATCACCAAGACCAAGACCAGCACGCTGTGGTTCGAGGCGCTCTTCAACACCAAGGCGACGGAGACCAGTCAGACGAACGCCGCACCGCTCGTCACCGGAAGCCTCTCGGCGAAGGACTTCATGAAGAAGGTCCAGGCCGATCTCGACAACGGCTGACCGTCCCGCACCACCGAAACCCGTACCGAACCCTTCGTGAGAGAGCCGACATGCGTTCAGTTCTAGGAGACCGCCGTGCCATCGCCGTCCTGCTGGGCCCGGCGCTGCTGGTGTACACACTGGTGATGCTGGTGCCAATGGGCTGGTCCCTCGGATACACCTTCTTCAAGGGCAACGTCATCGAGGGCTTCACCTTCGGCGGGTTCGGCAACTTCTCGAAGCTCTGGCACGACCCGCAGGCGCACTCGGCACTGTGGTTCACCTTCAAGTACGGGATCGCCGTCAGCGCCGGGCAGGTCCTCTGCGGCTACCTGCTCGCCCTGCTCTACGTGTTCGTCCTGCGCAAGTCGTCAGCGGTCGTCCGTACGCTGGTGTTCTTCCCGGTGATCCTGCCGACGGTCGCCGTGGCCCTGATGTTCCAGAAGCTCTTCGCCGTCGCGCCGCAGAACGGCCTGGCCAACGTCGCCATCGAAGGGCTCGGCGTCCACCACGGCGACTGGTTCGCGAGCGCCACGGGATCCTTCATCGTCCTGGTCGTCATGGACGTGTGGCGTTCCATGGGCTTCTACGGCGTCCTCATCTTCGCGGGGCTCCTCGACATCTCCGACGAGACGCTCGAATCGGCGCGGTTGGACGGCGCCACCGGTTGGCGGCTGGTCCGGCACATCGTCCTGCCGCTGTCCGCGCCCGTACTGCTGTCGTCGGTCGTGTTCAGCATCAACGGCACCCTCAAGGTGTTCGACTCGGTCCTCGCCCTGACGAACGGCGGGCCGGGCAGCGACACGACACCCCTGACCCTCTACATGTTCCGCACCGCGTTCTCCTACGGCGACTACGGCTACGGCAGCACCATCGCGTCGCTGCTCACCTTCGTCTGCCTCGGCGTCACTCTGATCATCTTCCGCTTCTCGCGCCGCGACCTGACCAAGGGCTGAACTCCCATGACCGACTCAATGACGGCACCGCCGCGGGCACTTCCGGCCCCACTCCGGTCGGGCCCCGTCCGAGGGCGTGAGCATGTCCGGCGCCTGGTGCGGAACCTGCTCATCACCCTGCTGGTGGTCGTCGAGGTGGCGCCGCTGCTGTGGCTGCTGCTCAGCTCCTTCAAGACCCAGTCCGAATTCGTCAACGACCCGGCCTGGTCGCTTCCGGGGAAGTGGGACTTCCACAACTACGCCGACGCCTGGACGACCGGGCACGTCGCCCTGTACATCCGCAACAGCCTCCTTGCCACGGTGCCCTCACTCGCACTCATCATCGTGCTCGGCACCGCCGCGGGCTTCGCCCTGGAAGTCATGATCTGGCGCGGACGCCACCACGTCCTCCTCGTCTTCCTGCTGGGCATCATGGTGCCCAGCCAGATGATCCTGCTGCCCCTGTTCCGGGTCTACTTCCAGAGCGGGCTGTCCGGGACGATGTGGCCGCTGATCATCACCTACACCGCGGTCGGCCTCCCGCTCACGGTCTTCATGATGGCCACCTACTTCAGGGCGGTGCCCCGCGAGATCTTCGAGGCCGCCACCCTCGACGGGGCCGGCATGCTCACCGCCTTCTGGCGGATCGGATTCCCCGTCGTCCGCAACGCCGTCTTCACGGTCGCGCTGGTGCAGTTCTTCTTCATCTGGAACGACCTGCTCGTCTCGCTCACCTTCACCACCAACGACGACCTGCGCACCATCCAGGTGGGACTGCTCAACTTCACGGGTCAGTACGGTCAAACGGCCTACGGACCGCTGTTCGCCGCGATCAGCATCAACGTCGTCGGCGCCCTGGTGCTCTACCTGCTGATCAACCAGCGCATCATCAAGGGCCTGACCGCCGGAGCTGTGAAGGGATGAGCGACGAGCAGATACCCATGGTCGCCACGCCGACCGCGGAACATCACCGGGAGCCGTTCGGCATCGGCGAGTCGTCCCCCCGGATCTCCTGGAAGACCACCGCGTCCGCCGAGTGGACGCAGCAGGCGTTCCAGATCGAGGTCGCCCGGGCCGACGTAACGCACCGCACGGACTGGGTGACCTCCGAGGACTCCGTGCTCGTCGACTGGCCGCACCGGCCACTTACGTCACGGGAACGCTCCGAGATACGTGTGCGTGTCCGTGGGGGAGACGGCACCGCCAGTGAGTGGAGCCCGGCCCTGCGTCTGGAGACGGGACTGCTGGAGCCGGCGGACTGGACGGCGCGCGCGATCGCGCCTCAGGAACCGAACGAGCCGGAGCGGTCCGACGCCGAGCGCCGCCCGCCGTTGCTGCGCAAGGAGTTCGCCGTCGGTGCGGGCGACGTGGAACGCGCCCGGCTCTACGTCACCGCCCACGGCTTGTACGAGATCGAGATCAATGGCCGCCGGGTGGGCGACCATGTGCTCGCGCCCGGATGGACCAGCTACACGCACCGGCTGCGCTACCAGACCCACGACGTCACGGACCACCTGCGTGCCGGAGCCAACGCCATCGGCGCCTGCCTGGCCGACGGCTGGTACCGAGGGCGGCTGGGCTTCGGCGGCGGCCACACCGACCTCTACGGAGACCGGGTCGCCCTCATCGCCCAACTGGAGATCGTCCACCGCGACGGAACCGTGACCGTCATCGCCACCGACACCTCCTGGAGTGCCGGCCGGGGGCCGATCCTCTCCTCAGGACTGCTCGACGGCGAGACCTACGACGCGCGGCACGAACTGCCCGGCTGGTCGAGTCCCGGATTCGACGACGCCGACTGGTCACCGGTGGACCTCGTCGCCCGCGATCCGGCCACCTTGATCGCCCCCACCGGCCCGCCGGTGCGCTGCACCGAGGAGATCAGCCCGGTCCTGGTGACCGCCCTCGATGCCGACCGACTCCTGGTGGACTTCGGGCAGAACCTCGTCGGCAGGGTCCGCATCACTGTCGCCGGCCCGGCCGGGCACACCGTCGTCATCCGCCACGCCGAGGTGCTCCAGGACGGAGAGCTGTGCGTCCGTCCCCTGCGCGATGCCGTGTCCGTCGACCGGTACGTGCTAGCAGGGACAGGATCCGAAACCTGGGAACCGCGCTTCACCATTCACGGGTTCCGCTACGCCGAGATCACAGGCTGGCGCGGCGGCGACCCGAACCGCGACATCGTCGCCCGTGTCCATCACACCGACATGACACGGACCGGCTGGTTCGCGTGCTCCGACGAACAGGTCAACCGGCTCCACGAGAACGTCGTGTGGAGCCTGCGCGGCAACTTCGTCGACATTCCCACCGACTGCCCGCAGCGTGACGAACGCCTGGGCTGGACCGGCGACATCCAGGTCTTCGCACCCACCGCAGCCTTCCTGTACGACTGCCACGGCATGCTCGCCTCCTGGCTGCGCGACGTCTCCGTCGAACAGCACGACGACGGAACCGTCCCCTGGTACGTACCCGCCATCCCCGGTGGCCCGCAGTGGACCCCGGCCAGACCCGGCGCCGGCTGGGGCGACGTCGTAGCCCTGACCCCGTGGGATCTCTACCAGGCCTCGGGCGACACCGCTCTGCTCGCCGCCCAGTACGACAGCGCACGCAGGTGGGTCGACCGCATCACCGAGCTCGCCGACGGGTCGGGCCTGTGGAACCGCGGCTACCAACTCGGCGACTGGCTGGACCCGTTCGCACCCCCGGACGACCCCGGAGCCGGCCGCACCGACCGCCACCTCATCGCCACCGCGTACTACGCCTGGTCCCTGCGACATGTGGCATGGACCGCGGAAGTCCTGGGGCGCAAGGACGACCGGGAGCGCTACGAGGAACTCGCGAACCGAGTCAGGCAGGCGTTCACCGACGAGTACGTCCTGCCCAGCGGTCTGATGACCAGCGACACCCAGACCGCCTACGCCGTCGCCCTCCGCTTCGACCTGCTCCCCGACGCGGCGGCCCGGGCGGATGCTGGGCGCCGTCTGGCCGAACTGGTCGCCTCGGGCGGGCACACCATCCAGACCGGATTCATCGGGACCCCGCTCGTGGCACCCGCACTGAGCGCCACAGAACATGACGACACCGCCTACGCCCTCCTTCTCCAGCAGGAATGCCCCTCGTGGTTGTACGCGCTCAAGCACGACGCCACCACCATCTGGGAGCGCTGGGACAGCATGCTGCCCGACGGCACGGTCAATCCGGGCGAGATGACCTCGTTCAACCACTACGCCCTCGGCGCCGTCGCACAGTGGCTGCACACCACGGTCGCCGGTCTCAACGCGAGTACGCCCGGTTACCACGACATCGTCTTCCGACCCCGACCAGGCGGCGGTCTCACCTGGGCGAGCGCTGTCCACGAGTCACCGTACGGCCGCGTGGCGATCCGGTGGGAGCAGCAGGAATCGGAACTCACCGTGGAAGCGACCGTGCCCACCGGAGCGACAGGACGGATCGAGTGGCCTGACGGAGCCGTGACCCACCTGCCGACCGGGACGACCACCACTTCGCGACCGGCCGCCGGCCCGACCAGCAGGTGATTGCCGCTCGGGCACGCGCCGGGTCCACCGTCCAGGAGACGGATCGGGCTGACCACGAGTCGAAGACCGAACGCGCACCGCACGTTCGGGCCACCAGCACAGCGATACAAAGGAGTTTCGCGTGACCAACCATCACACCGAAGAGCCCAGCACCGGCATACGCAGACGGCGCGGGCGCCCGGTCCTCGCCGCCATCCTGGTCACCCTCATGACCGTTCTCGGCCTGGTCACAGCCTCGACCGCACAGGCCCTCAGCGGTGACCTGCGCATGCACGACCCGAGCGTCATCAAGGTGGGCAGCTGCTACTACGGGTTCTCCACCGGCTTCGAGCACGACTCCCTCAACCCGAGCGGATCCATCACCATCCGCAAGACGTGCGGCGGCACCGCGGCAACCGGCTGGACCAAGGCGGGCAACGTCTGGGAGTCGAGCCCGTCCTGGCTCACCAGCAAACTCGGCTCGACCCCGCCGAACATCTGGGCCCCCGACATCAAATACTTCAACGGCAGCTACCACCTGTACTACGCCGGTTCGCTCTGGGGTACCAACTATGCGGTGATGGGCCTGGCCACCGCCACGAACATCGAGGGCCCCTGGACCGACCAGGGCATGGTCACGGACGTCAACTACCCGATCGACCCCAACGTCGACTGGGGAGCTGACGGCCGGCTCTACATCTCCTGGGGCTCCTGGGGCTCCTGGACCGGCAGCGGCACCTACATGCACGTCCTGGACCAGTCCACCGGCAAGCTGTCCACCACCGACAACAACCTGTGGCACATCGCCGTCGGCATCGAGAACCCCACGATCATCCTCAACGGCGGCTACTACTACCTCTTCGGCTCCAAAGGCACCTGCTGCAGCGGAACCAACAGTACCTACTACACCGTGGTCGGCCGGTCCGCCGGCATCACGGGCCCCTACCTCGACCAGAACGGCACCGACATGGCCTCCGGTGGCGGGACCACCGTCCTGACGGGCGCCTATCCCAAGGTGGCCGCCGGTGGCGCCGACGCCTACGACGACGGCACGTCCAAGTTCCTCGCCTACCACTACTACGACGGCGACAACTCCGGCCAGGAGACCCTCGACATACGCCAGGTGACCTTCGCGGGCGGCTGGCCGGTCATCGCCAGCCCGCTCGGCGCCACGAACAACCACCTGCTGAACCGCAACAGCGCCAAGTGTGCGGACGTCTGGTCCCTGAGCACGGCGGACGGGGCAGCGGTCAACTCCGGCAACTGCAATTCCGGAGCCAACCAACGCTGGGTGACCACCGCCGTCGGCTCCAACTACGAGCTCGTCAGCGTCAACAGCGGCAAGTGCCTGCAGATCTCCGGCGCCTCCACCGCCGACGCAGCGGTGGCCGTCCAGTCGACGTGCACCGGCGCCTCCCACCAACTGTGGACGAGGGCTGCGGTAGTTGGCGGCTACGTCACCTTCACCAACGTCAACAGCGGCAAGTGCCTGGAGGTCGCCGGGGCGTCGACCGCCAACGGCGCCGCCCTGGATCAGTCGTCCTGCAGGGCCGGCACCAACCAGCAGTGGATGGTCGTCTGAGGCGCGCCGGAGTGGGGTGACCGCGGTGGCGGCCCAGGGCGACCGGCGGCGTTTCACGCTCACTTCGCCGCCGACCGACCGGGCACGGTGAAGCCCACCGGGAAGGAGACCGCCAGACCCCGCGCGGCGCGACTTTGCCGAAGCCTTGGGGCGCACCTCGACGTTCGAGCACGTCGAGGTGCATTCCCTTCCCACCTAAGACGGTCCCGGTGGACGTATGACGTCGTCCCCCAGTGAGATACGGGTCGCTCAGCCGACGGTCCACCGCTGAGTGCGCGCATTGCGGTCGCATACCGTCGTCCGGTAGAGGCCGTTGTAGGTCTCGTAGAGGCAGAGGCGGGTCGCTGTGTTGCGGAGCATGACTGCACTTGCCGCCGCCGGCTGGATGACCTGCCACAGCTGGTTGTTCCCACCGTTGCACCCGTTGGTGTAGACGTCCCCGGCCGAGTTGCTGTCGAGACAGTGGTCCCATATGTAGTTCTGGAGCGTCGAGGAGGTGTTTGTGATGCCAGCCCAGCGCCAGTACAGATCCGAATAGCCGATCCCGCAGTCCTGGGACCACAGGTTGTAATAGGAGTTCTCCTCGATGCATCTTTTCGAGTCGTAGTTCGCGAACCGGTCGAGGCTCGTCGCTGCGGTCTCAGCGGCGGTGGCCGTACCCGGCATTGCCAGGGTCAACGGCGTGGTGAGCGCTATCGCCGCCCCGATGACCGACACGGCGCGTCTGATCCTTCTCCCGAAAGCGGGCATGATCGATTCCTCTCAATCGCCGCCTGGCTCCGATGAGTTGGCACCGGCACATGGTCGCAGGGGATCGCCGTGAGCGGGACCCGAAGGGGGGACTCATCACTTACTCCTCACACTGTCCGGTCGAGTCCGAGGTCGGCGAGTTTGTCGGTGGTGATTCATCAACATCCTGCGCACCTCCAACTGACCTCTTTTCAAACCAGCGGAGGAAATCGCACCCGACGAACGAAAGGGCCGGTTCCGAATCGGTGCCGAGCAGCCGGTACTCGACGCGGAGGGGCGCAGCCGTATCTCTAGGAAGGCCTCCACCGTTACCCGCGTCGACGAGGTCGAACTGCCGCGCTTCGTCCGATGCCGTTTCCCTGTCGGCTACGGACCAACGCCGACGGAGCGCCGGTGAACGTCACCTCGGCGATCTTCACCACGGGCATGCTCTATGCGGACAGCAGCACCATCTGGCCCGCCGTCACGTCACTACCGACCCGCTGCCCCGGCGGATGATCCGCAGGAGCCGCTACCCCCGTCGTCCCGATCTCGCGGATGCGTGCTCGCTCAGCCACCAATACAGCTTCCCTGCCGCGCGCTGCCGACGAGTGTCACTCCCTGGGCGTGCCGATCCGAAGCCGGTTGCCGTCAGGGTCGCGCAGTTCAATCTCACGCGCCCACGGAGCGTCCTTCGCCTGCACACCGAACTCGGAGGCGATGGCCTCGACATTACGAACGCGGAGATAGACCAACGTGTCGGGGCGGGCGTCGCCCTTGTGCTCCGACAAGAACAGCCGCACCCCACCTCGGGCGACCTCGACAAACGCGGGAAACTCCGGCTCGAAGCGGTGTTCCCACTGCTTGGCGAAGCCCAACCGCTTGTACCACGACACCGCCACCGCAGCGTCTTCGACGCGAAGAATGGGAATGACTTCCTCGTCCATGCAGCCATCGTCGCAGACCGCTCAGGGCGAAGGGCTGCCTGATGCGGAACTAGGCGTACGAGGGCTCGACGTTGGTGGCGCTCTCGCGGAGGCGTGCTGCTGGCGGTTTTCCGGCGGCAGCACTATGCGGACGATGGTAGTTGTAGTGGATGTTCCACACGGCGATCGCGGCTGACCGGGCGCCCTCTTCGGACTCCGGTGCGGGCTCGACGGCCAGTCGTGCAATCCCGCATCACCGTGTAGCCGCCAGCGATTTACCCACTTGCTCGCGCATGCGACAACTACCGTGGGCGCCTGCCGCCTTGTGGCCTTTCAGTCCCGCGGTGCGACGCGGATACGGTTCCCGTCAGGATCGGCTGCGAGGAAGGTCAGCCCGAACCCTGCATCATGAGGCTCGTGCAGGATCGTCACGCCCTTGGACTGCCACTGCTTGAAGATCGCGTTGAGCTCGTCGGGCCGGCCACCGTCGATGGCCAGACAGACCTCACTGGTACGCGGGACATCCGGTGACAGATCCTCGAACTGGCCAGACCACAGAGCGAGGTCAGCGCCTGGCCCGAGGTCGAACGTGATGTATCCCGAAGTCTCGAACGACGGCCTCATGCCGAGGAGGTCGCCGTAGAAGCGCGCTGCGGCGGGAGCGTCGTTCACATAGACGATGGACACGACGGATGTGGTCATGGTTGTTCCTTCTCGCAGGTCGTAGGTACGCATCCACCAGCCTGACCGGGATATGCGCCGCATCGTGTCGTAATTCCTGAAAAACTTGGGGTGTGACGCCAGACCGCTTCTTCACCCTGATGCTGCTCCTCGAATCGAGGGATGCAGTGACCACACAGGAACTTGCCTCGGCGCTCGGGGTGTCCCTTCGAACCATCACCCGGGACCTGAACTGGCTCCGCGATGCCGGTCTGCCGGTGGCCGCACAACGGGGCCGCCTCGGAGGCGTGACCATGCTTCCTGGGTCCGGGCTCGATCTCACGCGACTCACGCCGGGCGAGCGTGATCATCTCTCGCTCACCGGGCTGGATGAAAAGCAACGTGCGGAGCTCAACGCATCGGTCGAAAGCCGGCGCGCGCTCTCCAAGATCGTCGCTACACAGTCACGTCGAGGTGATGAGCTCCTGCCGCTCACCGACGTAGTGCACGTGGACAGCCGCCCCTGGCTCCGGACACGAGCTTCCGGCACCACTCCGGCTTCGCTGATCGGCTCAGTGCGGCGAGGCCGCCGGCTACGGATCGAGTACGACAGCCCACGCGAGTCATGCCCACGCGACACGGTCGTGGATCCCTACGGGCTGTTCGCCAAGGCCGGCATCTGGTATCTCGTCGCCGACTGTGCCCAAGTGCCGCGGATGTACCGACTCGAACGGATCGCGACGTGGAAAGAAGTCGACCAGCCACGACGGATCCGCGAGAACCAGACCCTGGCCACCGTCGCTGCAGCGCTCGTTGATCAGTGGGAAAATAACCATGCGATAGAGGTCAGCGCCACCATCGACCCGACTCAGATCGAGCGAGCGCGACGGATCTTTGGTCAACGACTCGTCCGGGACGACCATGAGGCATCCGACACCGGCCACAAGGTGACGATCCGCTTCCTGCATCTGGAGGACCTGCGAGCACTACTGCCGTTCGGGAGCGCCATCACTGTGCACGGCCCCACCGAAGCCAGGGCCCACCTCCGCGCCCTCGCCACCAGCCTTGCCCACCACTATGCGCCGTCACCAACGTCCTGACCCGCAACAACCAATTGGGTGTGGCCGTTGATGAATGGGTCCAGGAGACCTGCGCCCCGGTCAGGTGGCAGCCGATGGCGCTGAGGGACAGCCCCGAGGCGGCCAGTATTCTGCGACACCGCGTTCATGACCCCGGACTTCAGGTGGCTCTCGGCCGCAGAGGCTGCCTGCAACCTGTACCGATAGCCAGACATTTGCCACCGCTCTCGGCGTGTGCGACTTCTAGGTCTGTCGCCCGGTCGGGGTGCTCTCCGCATGGAGACAGGGCCGCCTCCTGCACAGCGCCAGGCCTGAGGGTGCCCGGCCCCACGGCACTTGCGCGGGGCCGGACCGCTCGGCGAATCAGCCCTCGGTCAGCAGCCAGCCGATGTGGAGTTCTTCCGCACCCGGGCGGAATGTCTTCATGAGCTCGGCGCGCTCGGGGTCGTCCTCGGGGAGGTTGTCAGCAAGGAGAGCCTGCGCGGCGAGCGTCTGCGGCCGGGCGCCGAGCGCGGCGCGCAGGTGAAGTGAGCGGCGCAGCATCGCCGCCGGCTGACCTGGCCCGGGGGGTGGCAGGCGATGCCGTCTGCCCAGCACGTGAGGGTCCGGACGGCGTCCCCTATTGCGGTGCGATGGCTTTGAGCCAGTCCCCGACGGCGACGACATCTGCCCACTGCGGAAACAGCTTTTCGGTGAGCATCGCGTGCACTTCAGGGTCGGTGTCGAGGCAGGCATCCGCCAGGACGGTGAGGCCGAAGTCCAGGTCGATGGCGTGCCAAAGGGTGGACAGCACCACAGCACTGGTGGCGATGCCGGTGAGAACAAGGCTGTCGATATCGCGAGCCCTGAGTACCAAGTCGAGGTCACTGCCCGAGAACGCGCTACCCCGTCTCTTGGTAACCACCACGTCGCCCTGCTGGGGCGCAATGTCGTCATGAATCTCGGTGCCAGGGGCGCCCTCGGTGAACAGGCCGGCCCGTACGGCGTTTGTCATCACCTTGTTGCGAGGGCTGACTTCCGGATCGCCCGGCCGTAACCCCATCACCACGTAGATAACGGGGATGCCGGCAGCCCGGGCACCGTCGATCGCTCTGCGCAAGCGCGGCAGATATCCGGAACCGTCGTCGGCGATGGCCACGACGTCCCGTTGGACGTCCATCACCAGAAGTGCGCTGTTCGCCATGCTTGCCGTCCCTTCTTCGTTGGAAGCAAGAGCAAGTCTGGTGGATCAACCGAACTGCGGTGCAGGTTTTGGAGATCCTCATCAGCGTCGCGCCGCAGTGCGCCCATGACCGGTGTCCTCCTGATCCGTGTGCCGTATCGCGCGTCGCGCTCGGCTGACGAAAGTAACCAAGAAGGCAGGCTCACCACACCTTGCGCAGCCTCGATCACCGGCAACCGCACGTGGCTGTACTGGGCGAGTCCTGTCGGCGACATCGATCTTTCCGGTCGCAGTGCCTGCAGGAGCAGCCAGCTGGAGGCGGGCAGCAGGTCGTATCCGGCCGTGGCGGTGATCTTCTCGTAGATGCCGCGCCGTCCGTCTCGCGACCCGAGTACGGACAGGGCACCCGCTCGACGAACTTGACGGGCTTCTCTCCCACAGGATCACAAGGATTGGAGGACACCGATGCCGACTAGGACAAGCGGCGAACTCGACCGCATCGCCAATGCCGACGAGTTGGAGATAGCGCCACTCCGGCGTGACGGCACTCTGCGCGAGCCAGTGCCGATCTGAGTCGTCCGCGACGGCGACGACCTGTACGTGCGCACTTCCGTAGTACGGACGGCCGCTGGTGGCGCATCGCCGGCGCGACCCGTGGGACACGTCCGCTCCGGCGGGGGGCAGGGGAGAGGGCGTGCCGACGGCCGGCTGGGGCTGTGTCTTCGCCTTCTGCCGGGGCGGGGCTGTGCCGCCGCCGGACGGGGCTGTGTCTTCGTTTACTGGAGGGGGCTATCGGGTGGTGCCGTTCTGTGGCTGTCCCTGCTGCTGGCTCTGCTGCTGTTTTGCTTTGAGCCGGAGGGTTTCTTTGCGTACTTCGGCTTGTGTGGTGCGTTCCTTCTGGAGCCATTCGGGCATGTCGTGTTGCAGGGCTTCGATTTGTTCGGTGGTCAGTGGCTGGGTGATTCCGCCGCGGGTGAGTCCGGTGATGGAGATGCCGAGTTTCGCGGCGATGACCGGGCGTGGGTGGGGGCCGGTGCGGCGCAGTTCGGTCAGCCAGGCGGGGGGATCGGTCTGCAGTGCGGTGAGTTCGCTGCGTGTGATGACGCCTTCTCTGAAGGTGGTGGGGGTGGCCGGGAGGTATACGCCCAGTTTCTTGGCGGCGGTGGCGGGTTTCATGGTCTGGGCGGTGGGGTGCGACGTCATGGTGTTCAGGGTAGCGAGCGTGGGCGGGGGCTTCGACCGCGCCCGGTAGCCTGGCGGGGTGACAGGCTCCCAGGTATCTCCCTCCTTCCGGCTGGCTTATGTGCCGGGGGTGACGTTGTCGAAGTGGGTGCGGATCTGGCGTGAGCGGCTGCCGGGTGTTCCGCTGTCGTTGGTGGCGGTGTCTGCCGCGCAGGCCGGTGATGTGCTGGAGGGCGCGGGTGCTGATGCGGGTCTGGTTCGTCTGCCGGTGGACCGCAGCCGCCTGAGTGCGATCCCCCTCTACACCGAGACGACGGTGGCGGTGGTGCCCAGGGACCATCTGGTCGCCGCGGTGGATGAGGTCACCGTCGCGGATCTGGTCGATGAGGTGGTGTTGCACCCCCTGGATGATGTGCTGGTGTGGGAGCAGCTGCCCGGCCAGGCGGCCCGCGAGCGTCCTGCGACCACGGAGGATGCCGTGGAGCTGGTGGCGGCGGGTGTCGGCGTGCTGCTGGTGCCGCAGTCCCTGGCCCGTCTGTATCACCGCAAGGACCTCACCTACCGGCCGGTCACCGACGCCCCGGTGGGCGAGGTTGCTCTGGCCTGGCCACAGGAGGCAACCACCGATCTGGTGGAGGACTTCATCGGCATCGTCCGTGGCCGCACCGCCAACAGCACCCGCGGCCGCCGCCCGCCCGCCGCGCAACAAGACCCCGCGGGCAAAACAGCCTGCAAAACAGACGGCAAGGCGGCGGGCAAGACGGCGGGTAAGGCGGCGGGCAAGAACTCCCGTGCCGCCACCGGCGCCGGCAAGAACGCCAAGAGCACCAAGGGCAAGGGCACGGGGAATGCCAAGAGCGCCAGGGGCGCGGGGGCCGGCAAGCGGGGCAAGCCCCGCCGCCGCGCCTGACTCCTGCCACTGACTCCTCTGCCAAGCCTGGGGTGGGCGGTTGCAGCGCGGCAAGGGGCCGATCGCGTACGACCTCCGCTGATTGCGCAGCCCCCGCATACCGGCCCGATGCAGGGCTTCGCACGCGGTGTCGGACGGGTGCGTACCTGTGCGGTCGGCCTGATCGCAGACCCGACCGCGACATTTTGCGCGTAGGCGGGGCCAGCGCACCGCGAGGATGCACAGCATCGTGACAGGGGAGATCATCCCCGCGGACGCGGTCGCGGACGCGGACGCGGACGCGGAGGAGGCAGAGATTGCCCGCGACGTGACGCGGGTCCTGCGGGGCACCATGGGTTCGGGTCGGAACGGAGAGTTGGGCCTCGCGTAGCCGGGGAGGTGCTCTGCTCATGCGCGGGACCGTGGCCCCGTCGGTGCTCAGGACCGTGGCCAGTAGGCCGCCGCTGGCGGCGAAGGTCCATGCCGGGCGACCTAGTCGAGCGACGCCTGCCCGCCCCGCCCGCCTGCAGTGTTCGGGCCGTGCATGCCGCTGAGGCCGTGCCGCCCAACGTACGCACAGAATCCGCTCCCGGGCGGAACGCGGATGAGTCGTGCTTCCGCGCGCGGCAGCACTCTTCCTTGCTGCTATACATTACGTATAGTCGCTGCTAGCGTTCCTGGCCATGGCGAAGGAGTCACACGGTGGACCGCGTTCCGGGACCGCTGGGGCCGTGCGCGGCACCAGTCCGGCACGTGTACGTGAGCCGCCCGCCGGCCTCCGCAACGGCCGTCGGCCGTCGAGGAGTTGGCCTGCACGGTCGATCACCGGGCCGGTCCACGGTGTGCCTGCCCCCGCCACCCGTACTCGGCCTTCCGTCTCGAGCCGGCAGGCAGGCTGCTGACGCGAAGATCCCGTGCCGGGCCCGGCGCGCAGCTCATGCGAGCCCACTCGAGCCGGGGCGCGCGCCCTCGTCCGTGCTGGGCGGCGCGCGTGTCGCGGTCTTCCCGTTCCGATTCGCGAACTGACCGGCTGCTGAAGTCTTCCTTTCCGAAAGGGATCCGCCAACATGACTGACAATTCAACTGCGGCCACTCGTGCCGAGGTGTCGGAATGGTTCTTTGGGGACTACCTGCCGCGGTGGGTCGCCGTGGCCGCGGGCACGTCCGACGAAGGGCCCGAGTTCGTTCTCGACTACTGGGGCACCCCGTTGCACGTCACAGCGCTGGAACAGTCGTTCTGGTGCCTGGACGACGCGAGCGTGCTCGCCTTCCTGGAGATGAATCAGGCGCCTCTGCGGGAAGCGGGATACAGCCACACCGTGGTGCCCGACCGGCGGGTGTTCGTCTACAACACCGTCGGTGCCGCGATCGAGGTGATCTGGTCGCGGCGCCGTGCCGACGAGAGCGAGATCGAGCGTTGGGCGGTGCAGTTCAGCGTGGCCAAGTCCGACAAGGGCTGGCGTGTGGTCGGCATCCACGCGGCGGCCACGGACAAGGACAGGCTCGCCGACATCTGGTCCACCGGATCGGCTCCGGAAGAGGCGAACCATGGCTGAAAAGGTCTATCCGCCGCTGGTCATGCCCGAGGGCGTCAGCCGGCGAAAGGTCACGGTGTGGAGCGACGGCATCGCGCTCGACGCGGACCTGTACCGGCCGGCGAACCTCGCCCCGGGCGCCGCCCTGCCCGCCGTAGTGCTGTCTCACGGCTGGGGCGGCAGCAAACTCACCGCGGAACGCTACGCGGCACTGTTCGCCTCAGCCGGCATGATCACCCTGACCTTCACTCAGGGCAGCTGGTTCGACTCGGGATCCCCGCTGCAGCTGATCGGCGACGCCCCCGACCTCGACGACGGCAACGAGGCGCGCGCCGACGTGCGGTTCATCCGCGACCTCGTGGATCCGTTCGCCTGGGCGGCGAACCTGCGCGCGGCCCTGGACTACATCGAAGGCGAACCAGGCGTCGATCCCGCCCGCATCGGACTGTGGGGTACCAGCCTCGGGGGAGGCATCGCCGTGCACCAGGCCGCCAACAACCCGCGGGTGAAGGCGCTGGCCGTGCAGGTGGCTGCCGTCGCCCCACTGGGCGGCCCCGTCGCACAACTCGCCCGCAAGCGCGCGATCGACACCGCCCGTGGCGACACGGACCCGATTCCCCAGGGCCTCGATCCGTGGCCGAACATGGAGGGAACCCCGTACCTGGCGAAGCTGTCGCACTTCAACCCGCTCGCGCAGGTCGACCGGCTGCGAATCCCCACCCTGATCATCGACGCCGGCAACGAGGAGATGTACCCCATCGCCGACAACGGGGCCCGCGCCGCGGAAATCATCAAGAACACTCCCGGCGGCGTCGTCGGCTACCAGGTCATCTCCGGCATCGACCACTACGGCATCTACTTCGACGGCTACGAGCCCGGCAGCCGGGCCGCCCTCGACTGGTGGAAGCGACACCTGTGAAGACACGACACGCACGCACCGTGCCCACCACCCTGGGCCCGCTCCGCGTACAGGACGCCGGTTCCGCCGACGGCCCCGTGGCCCTGCTGTGGCCGAGCCTGTACAGCGACGGCGACACCAGCTGGGGCGCCCAGCTCGACGGCCTGCACGCTCTCGGGTGGCGGACGCTGCTGGTCGACCCCCCGGGCACCGGCGGCAGCGCGCCGGCCTCGCGGCGGTTCACCATGGAGCAGTGCGGTGAGGCCGCGCTCCGGGTGCTCGACGACGCGGGCATCGACCGGGCGGTCTTCTTCGGGCTGTCATGGGGCGGCATCGTGGCGCTGCGAGTGGCGCTCGCCGCGCCGCACCGAGTGAGCGCTCTGGTCCTGTCCAACACCACCGCACGAGGTGTGGGCCTGCGTGAACGCCTCCAGGTCCGCATGATCTCCCTTCTCATCCGGGTCGGCGTTCCGGGTGGTCTGGGCCGACTGGTCGTGGCTGGGATGCTCAGCGACCACTCCCGCCGTCACGGCACGGGATTCGCCCCCCGGCTCGCCGCCACAGTCAACGGCCTCGACGCCAGGGGACTGGCCCGTGCCGCGCGGTCGGTGCTGGGCGATCGCACCGACGTGGTCGACGTCCTGCACCGGATCACCGCCCCCACCCTGGTGATCGCGGGCGCCGAGGACAAGGCGCTGCCGCGGGCCCCCCATTCCGACGATCTGGCCGAACGCATCGTCGGCGCCCGACTCGAGGTGCTCCCGCGCGTCGCCCACCTGTCTCCCCGCGAGGAGCCCACCAGGGTGGCAAACCTGATCAAGGAATTCCTCGCGCCGCTGGGATAACGCACGCCCGGCTTCAACTCCCGTGCCGACTGCCCTCGTACGGCAGCTCGCCGCACGGCACCGAAAGGAACACCACGCATGGCTGAGCTGACCTACGACGTGTACGTCTGTGACGGGGTGCAGCGCGCCCGCCGCGAGCGGCTGCCCGACGGCAGTCCGATCGTGTCGTCTCCGCTGGCCTCGACACTGATCGTCGGGGAGCGGGATGCGGTGCTGGTGGACCCGCCGTTCACCCGCGAGCAGACGCAGGCGGTCGGTGACTGGGTGGAGCGCTCCGGCAGGCGCCTGGCCTACATCTACGCCACGCACGGCCACGGCGACCACTGGTTCGGCACCGGCCAGCTGCTGGAACGCTTCCCCGACGCCATCCCGTACGCCACCGAGGGCACCATCAAGATCATGCGCCGCAACGTCGAAGGGCGCGCGCAGTTCTGGGACGCGGACTTCCCGGGCCTGATTCCGGACACCCCGCTCGTCTACCGGACCGTCCCCGCGGACGGGTTCGAGCTGGAAGGACACCGGATCACGGCGGTCGAGGTCGGTCACACCGACACCGACGACACGACCGTGCTGCACGTCCCCGCGATCGGCCTGATCGTCGGAGGCGACGTCGTCTACAACGGCGTGCACCAGATGCTGCTGGAGACCCCGGGCGGCGGATTCGAGTCGTGGCTGGCCGCCCTCGACGTCCTCGACTCCCTCAACCCCCGCTCCGTCGTGGCCGGCCACAAGAACCGCGACCTGCCCGACGACCCGGCCATCATCGACGAGACCCGCCAGTACCTGCGCGACGCGCAGCGACTGCTCGCCGAGAAGCCCACACCGCAGCACTTCTTCGACGAGATCACCGCCCGCTATCCCGACCGGCTCAACATCGGCCCCGTCTGGTACGGCGCGCACGGTCTCCTCGGAGTTCCCATGCCCGCGGTGACCGAGGACGGCCCCGACCAGGCGAACGAGTAGGGCGCCACAGTGACACAGCAGCCGAGGATCGAAACTTCAGCCGGCCCGGACGCAGCGCCCTTCTCAGGCTTCGACGTGTTCCGCAGCACGTTCGTCGAGGCCGCCGGCCTACGCTTCACCGAGGTGACGGGCACACGGGTGCGGGGGGAGATACAGCTGGGCCCTGAGCACCACACCCCGTGGGGAGTGGTGCACGGCGGGGTCTACACCACCGCCGTTGAATCCGCCGCCACAGTCGGCGCCTCCGCCGCCGTAGCCGACCGCGGCGAGGTCGCCGTAGGGGTGGCCAACAGCACGGACTTCCTCAGGCCGATCACCACCGGGACGGTTCATGTGCTGGCCGAAGCGATCCAGCAGGGGCGCAGCCAGCAGCTGTGGCAAGTGATCGTCAGCAGCGCCGACAACGGCAAGCTCATCGCCCGCGGCCAGCTGCGGCTGGCCAACGTTCCCGCCTCAGGACTCCCGAACACCTTGGGGGAGCAGTCATGACCACCTTCTCTTCATCTTCCGCAACTCACGGCCGCAGTCCCGCGGGCCTGGACGTATCGGCGTCGTTCGCGACCACGTTGGACACACCGGAGCACATCCGGATCGCAGAGGAACTCGGCTTCAGGCGTGCGTGGCTGTACGACACACCGCAGCAGAGCCCCGACGTGTGGATGACTCTGGCGCTGGCCGCCGAACGCACCCACCGCATCGGGCTCGGACCGGGTGTCCTCGTACCGGCGCTGCGCCACCCGATGGTCAACGCCAGCGGGGCGGCGGCTCTCGAGCGGCTGGCCCCCGGGCGGGTCGCGGTGGCGTTCGGCACCGGGTACACGGGCCGTCGGTCGATGGGGCAACAGCCCGTCTCGTGGGCGTACATGACCCGCTACGTCACGGCCTTCCGCGCGCTCCTCAGGGGCGAGACGGTCGAGTGGGAGGGCAGCCCGATGCGGATGCTGCACACCCCCGAATACCCGCGGGGCGCGCCGGACACCATCCCGGTCTACATCGCGGCGATCGGCCCGAAGGGCACGGCGGTCGCCGAGTCACTCGGGGACGGCGTCTTCATCGTGGGAATCGACGGTGTCTCCGAAGGAGCCAAGACGTTCGAGAACGTCATCTACAACACCGCCGGGTCCGTGCTCGGTGACGGTGAAGACCTCAGCAGTGAGCGACTGCGCACGGCGGCGGGTCCGGCACTGGCTCAGCTGTTCCACATTTCCTACGAACTCGGCGGCGAGGAAGCGGTCAAGGCGCTGCCCGGCGGGGCGCAGTGGCTGGCCGTCGTACTCGAGACACCGGAGGCCGAACGTCACCTCGCGGTGCACCAAGGACACTTGCTGCGTCTGAACGAGGCGGATACCGCCGCCTGGAACGCCGGGGGCAACACGCTGGTCGGGCACACCCTCACGGGCACGGCCGACGATGTCCTTGCCAGGGTGAAGGACCTCGCGGCGCAGGGGGTCACCGAGATCACGTACCAGCCCGCCGGCGACATCCGCCGAGAGCTCGAAGCCTTCGCCGACGCGGTGGGCCTACGGCGATGAGTCCGCCGCATCGGACCCCGACGCCGCAGCGCACAGACCTGGACGTCCCGGGCACGTGGGTGGTGTACAAGCCATATAGCGAGGAGTTATCGAGCCGTACAGTAGAGGTATGACGACTGCAAGAACCTACGGCCAGATGTGTCCGCTCGCCCGTTCCATGGACATCCTCGGCGAACGGTGGACCTTTCTGATCGTGCGTGAGCTGCTGCTCGGACCCAAGCGGTTCAAGGATCTCGTCGACACGCTCCCGGCCCTCGGGCCGAATCGTCTGACCACGCGTCTTCGCAGTCTGGAGGCCGCCGACGTCGTTCGCCGCAGCACGCTTCCGCCGCCCGCCGGTGTGCCGGTGTACGAGCTCACCGAGCGGGGCGAGGGGCTTCGTGAGCCGCTCATCGCGCTCGGCCGGTGGGGTCTGGGGCTCCCGCCGTCTCCGGAGATCGACCAGACGACGACCCGTGCGGACCTCATCGCCCTGAGTGTGTCGAGCGTGGTCACGCCGGAGAAGCTCGCAGGTCTCAAGGAGATCTACGAGCTGCACGTGGGCAAAGAGACGTTCCATGTCGAGATCGCCGACGGCCGGATGTGGACGCGGAGCGGCCCGGCACCCGTTCGCCCCGACCTTGAGATCCACTGTCGTACACGCACCTACCTCAAGCTGATTTTCGCCGGCACCCCGGTGATCGACGCGGTTCGGTCGGGCGATGTGCGGGTGGCCGTCGGATCGGACGAACTGGTCGAGCGTGCCTTCGACCTCATGTCCGGTACCGAGATCGATTACCCGGTGTACGTGGGGATGTAGCGGGGAGAGGGTTGCTCCGCGGGTGCCCACTGCCGCGTCCGCGGTGAGCGCGCCGGACCTGCGGTCCGGCACCGACCGCGGGCGGCCCCATGGTCCTCCGCTGTGTAACGGAGCAAGCCTTGATACCTGCCCTGTCATTCGAGCCGATGAGTCCCGTCTCCTTCCTGGACCGGTCGGCCGCGGTGTTTCCCGAGCGCACGGCCGTGATCGACGGACACCGGCGCTTCATCTACGCCGAGTTGCACGACCGGTGCCGGCGGCTCGCCGGCGTCCTGGCCGCGCTCGCGAACGGCCGACCCGTCGCCGTCCTCGCGCCCAACATGCACGTGATGTTCGAGGCGCACTACGGAGCCCCGTGGGCCGGTGCGCCCCTGGTCACAATCAACACCAGGCTCTCCGCCGCCGAGGTGCGCTACATCCTGGAGCACTCGGAAAGCCTGGTGCTGCTGCAGGATCCGTGGTTCGACGACCTCGTGGACACGGCGATCGACGGCATGCCGCACCCGCCCGTGATCGTCCGCGCGGGCCCGGGCGACAACGGCGCCTACGACGAACTCCTCGCCGCCGCCGTGCCGACCGCCGGGCGTTCGCGGCGTTCTTCCGCCGCGTCAAGTCCGGTGACATGCCCGGCTATCCGCGCTTTCGCGGGGTGAGCTGGTTCGACACGGTGGACTTCCCCAAGGACGGGGACGGCTGCCGGTTCAACTCCACCCCGCACGACCCCGCAACCCGGGTCCGTTTCCAGGGCGTCGGGCATGTGAGGGTCAATCAGCACCGCGCGGTGACCGGCCGGGTCAAGACCGTGTCGGTCAAGCGCGAGGGCCGAAAGTGGTTCGTCGTGCTGAGCGTTGAGCAGGACCGGCCGAAGCCGCTGCCCGCG
>NZ_JBEXDZ010000093.1:0-35584 GCF_040606085.1 Streptomyces sp. NPDC005485
GGTGCCGCTGCGCCCACCCGTGCCGCCCCTGGCGGCACGATTGCCCGCAGTGACGCGGCTTCGCCGGCCCCCGGCGCCACGCGCACGCCCCCACGCACCCGCAGTCGCGTACGCACGGAAGGGTCCGTGTCGGTACGTCTCTGCCCGTCGCGTAGCAGGCCCCCAGCCAAGCTTGGCCATGCTCGACCCCGGGCAGTACGCCCACGCGGCGACGGGCAAGACGTACCGACACGGACCCGACCCACCCACCGCCCCCCCTGCGACACGACCCAAGGCGCCCCCGCCAGCAAAACGCGGATTTTGTCTGATTAGCGCGTATCGTCGCCGCATGCCCACGCCATACGGATCCCGCGGCGGCATGGCGTTCGGTGCGGAGGAGCTGCGTGTGCTCCGTCGCGCTCTCGCCCTCGCCCTCCACCCCAGCCCCGCCTCGGCCGAGGACGTCCAGGACTGTCTCCGTCTCGCCGAGTCCGTCGACGAGGCGACCCGCGAGGGGGCCAGGCTCCGGGCCTTTCTGCTGGCCGACCTCACCCGCTACCGGGCGGCCCTGCCCGGCACCGCCGCCGGCTACCTCGCCCTCCTGGAGGAAGTCCTCGGCAACGGCTACCGGCCGAACCCCGACGACCTCGCCGCGCTCCGCGCCCTGCGCGGCAACCCCGCCGCCGCAGCCCTCCTGTACCGCTGCCGCACCCTCGCCGAGCAGGACGTACGCACCCGCCTCGCAGACCGCGGCCGCGCCACCGCCGCCGTCACCGCCACAGTCCCGGCATCCCGCACCCGTCTGCACGCCCTCCCGGGCGGCCGAGCAGCCGGCGAACCGGCGAAGAAGCCCACGGAAAGGCCCGCGGGAAGGCCCGCCGATCCGGCAGCCCGCCCCCCGGTCAAGACCCCCCGCCCCATCCCCACCCCCGGCGAGGTCTTCCCCCCTCGCCGCAAGCCGACCCCGCCCCCGGCGAACCCGCCGCAGCAACTCGCGGCGGGCTGAGCCGCTCCGGGGAAGTTCAGGCACGTCCCCACGCCGCCCGGCACGGGGAACGCGCCCGCACTTCCCCGGATCCGCTTCGCTACTCTGGATCCATGGACTACGTCTCCGCGCTCGTGCCCCCCGTAGTGATGGCCGTGTTCTTCATCGGCCTGATCGTGACGATCGTGAAGACGCAGGGCGGTGCGAACAAGGCCAAGGAGGACGCGTTCGTCGACGCGGCCCTCGCGAGCGCGGAACACACCCGCCAGGCCTCCCGGGACACCGACACCTGAGATCCGAGCGGCCTCCGAGCGGTCCCGCCCAACCCGGCGTACGACTCATTTTTCCGAGCCGTACGCCCTTTTTGTTCCTGTTTGTCGGTGAAAGCGCACGTCCGCCATGCCATTAGTGACATCTCCCACTATTGTTCTGAGCGTGCCTCGCCCATTGGGAGAACTCGAAGACGCGGTCATGACGCGGGTGTGGAAGTGGAACCGCCCGGTGACCGTTCGAGAAGTCCTGGAAGACCTTCAGCAGGAACGGTCCATCGCGTACACCACGGTGATGACCGTTTTGGACAATCTCCATCAGAAGGGCTGGGTACGCCGCGAGGCGGAAGGCCGGGCCTATCGATATGAGGCGGTCTCCACCAGGGCCGCCTACGCCGCCGCGCTGATGAACGACGCCTGGTCGCAGAGTGACAACCCGGCGGCCGCTCTCGTCGCCTTCTTCGGGATGATGAGTGAGGAACAGCGGCAGGCTCTGACCGACGCCGTACGCATGGTGCAAGGCCCCGAAGCGACCGAAACGCGGGGAACCCCCGATCGCCCCGACGAGAACCCCGCCTCGGTCCGGGACGACACCGGGCGATAGCGTCCGCACATGCCAGCAGAGCATCCCGCAGAGCTTCCGACAGGGCTTCCCGCGGCGCTTCCCGCGGAGCCTCGCGAAGCCACCGCAAAAGCCGTCACCGTCCGCCGGGCCAGGACCGGCGATGTCGCGGCCGTGCGCCGCCTCCTTGACGCGAACGTCCGACGCCGCATCCTGCTCGACAAAGCAACGGTGACGCTTTACGAGGACATCCAGGAGTTCTGGGTCGCGGAACGGGACGACAACGCAGAGGTGGTCGGCTGCGGCGCACTGCACGTGATGTGGGAAGACCTCGCGGAAGTGCGCACTCTCGCGGTGAACCCCGCGCTCAAGGGCGCCGGCGTGGGCCATCAGTTGCTGGAGAAGTTGCTGCAGACAGCCCGTTGGCTCGGTGTTCGCAGGGTTTTCTGTCTGACCTTCGAAGTGGACTTCTTCGCGAAGCACGGCTTCGTGGAGATCGGTGAGACACCCGTTGACACAGACGTCTACGCCGAGCTACTGCGTTCCTATGATGAGGGCGTGGCAGAGTTCCTCGGTCTCGAACGAGTGAAACCGAACACCTTGGGCAACAGTCGGATGCTTCTGCATCTGTGATCGCCGACAGCTATTCCGGCGGAGCTCCATGCCCAGGTTCCCTATGTCCGAAACGCGCACGTTTCCGGTCTTCGCGGAGCAGATGAGTCTCCCCCAGGGGTTTGTGTTTTTCCGGCAAAAGCGGTTTGCTTTCCGACGTACTGCAGTACTGCATATAACAGGGGACGTGAAACAGCGGCTGTCGCCGCAGACCTCGGCCCTCAAGTTATCGATGAAAGGAAATCCGGTGGCACAGAAGGTTCAGGTCCTTCTTGTCGACGACCTCGACGGTGGCGAGGCGGACGAGACCGTGACGTTCGCGCTGGACGGCAAGACGTACGAGATCGATCTCACGACCGCCAATGCGGACAAGCTGCGTGGCCTTCTTGAGCCCTACGTGAAGGGTGGTCGTCGTACCGGAGGCCGCTCTTCGGGTGGACGCGGAAAGGCGCGCGCCGCTTCGGGTGGCAGCCAGGACACCGCGCAGATCCGCGCGTGGGCCAAGGAGAACGGTTACGAGGTCAACGACCGTGGCCGTGTTCCCGCGTCCATTCGCGAGGCCTACGAGAAGGCCAACGGCTGAGCGCTCGCGCTCCGCAGTCGTACCCGATGGCATTGCGTTGCCATCGTGTCCACAAGTCGTACGAGGTCGGGGGCGCCCCCCACGCCCCCAACGGCCGACAGTGTCGGCAGCGAGGGTTCGATCTCGCACCCCGGCTCGGGGGGCCGCAGCCACATGGCGGCCCCCTGCGACCCGGCCTGTGAACCGTCCAGGCCCGGTGGCGGGGGAGCCGCCATGGTTCCGCCCGCGCCGATCCCGCTGAGATCCAGTGCGAGGGAGCCCCACTCCAGCCAGTCGAGCAGCCCCGGCAGTTCGTCCGCGCCGCCCGCCGCCACCAGAACCCGCATCCGGTCTCCGTGGAGGACCACTGGAGAGGCGGGGCCCAGATGCCGCAGCGCCGCGAAGCCCGCCTCCGCCGGTACCTCCAGGACGTCGAAGCGCAGCCCCGTCACCAATTCCACCGGATATCCGGAATTTTCAGGACGACCGGGCACGGTTGCCCAGCCCAGTGCGTTCTCATACCAGTGCCGTACGGGATCGCCCGTGTCGAGCGGCCGACGGGGGAGAGGAACGGTGGGGCTCGTGGGAACCATGACAGGAGCAACAGCGAGAAAGGCCCCGGAGTTACGCTGGGTGTCCCGGTGAATGCGCACAGTGCGGATCTGGGGGGCGTTCAAGAGCGTGGGGCAGCGCAAGGTTGTTCGCCCGTAGCGGAGGGAACCGGTGCGCGCGGCATGGAGTGTCAGTGCGTGCGGGTAAGACATCCCTAGTGGGAGGGGCGACACGCGTGGCTCGGGCATCTCACGTTCGCCATCGGCGTACAGATGGTGAGGGTATCTGCCTGGCCTGCGGGAACATCGTCTCGCACCATCAGGTTGGAGCATATGTCGGCGTTCGGGGTCAGGAGGCTGTGTTGGTTCTCGGTCCGGTGTCGGCAGTTGGAATGAGCGGTCCCCGCTTGCGGGACTAAGCTGCGGAAGGACAGGGAGGGGAGCGTCCCCTTACTGCCTGACCGCTCTGAGGAGCGATTAACGATGTTCGAGAGGTTCACCGACCGCGCGCGGCGGGTTGTCGTCCTGGCTCAGGAAGAAGCCCGGATGCTCAACCACAACTACATCGGCACCGAGCACATCCTCCTGGGCCTGATCCACGAGGGTGAGGGTGTCGCCGCTAAGGCCCTGGAGAGCCTCGGGATTTCGCTCGAGGCGGTCCGCCAGCAGGTGGAGGAGATCATCGGGCAGGGGCAGCAGGCCCCGTCCGGGCACATCCCCTTCACCCCCCGTGCCAAGAAGGTCCTGGAGCTGTCGCTCCGCGAGGCCCTTCAGCTGGGCCACAACTACATCGGCACGGAGCACATCCTGCTCGGCCTGATCCGTGAGGGCGAGGGCGTCGCCGCCCAGGTCCTGGTCAAGCTGGGCGCAGACCTCAACCGGGTGCGGCAGCAGGTCATCCAGCTGCTCTCCGGTTACCAGGGCAAGGAGACCGCCGGCGCCAGTGGTGGTCCTGCCGAGGGCACCCCCTCGACGTCCCTGGTCCTCGACCAGTTCGGCCGGAACCTCACCCAGGCCGCTCGTGAGTCCAAGCTCGACCCGGTCATCGGGCGCGAGAAGGAGATCGAGCGGGTCATGCAGGTGCTGTCCCGTCGTACGAAGAACAACCCGGTCCTCATCGGCGAGCCCGGCGTCGGCAAGACCGCCGTCGTCGAGGGCCTGGCGCAGGCCATCGTCAAGGGCGAGGTGCCCGAGACCCTCAAGGACAAGCACCTCTACACCCTGGACCTCGGCGCGCTGGTCGCCGGCTCCCGCTACCGCGGTGACTTCGAGGAGCGCCTGAAGAAGGTCCTCAAGGAGATCCGCACCCGCGGCGACATCATCCTGTTCATCGACGAGCTGCACACGCTGGTCGGTGCGGGCGCCGCCGAAGGCGCGATCGACGCGGCCTCCATCCTCAAGCCGATGCTGGCGCGAGGCGAGCTGCAGACCATCGGTGCCACGACGCTCGACGAGTACCGCAAGCACCTCGAGAAGGACGCGGCCCTTGAGCGCCGCTTCCAGCCGATCCAGGTGGCGGAGCCTTCCCTCCCCCACACGATCGAGATCCTCAAGGGCCTGCGCGACCGCTACGAGGCGCACCACCGTGTGTCCATCACGGACGAGGCCCTGGTGCAGGCGGCCACGCTCGCCGACCGGTACATCTCCGACCGCTTCCTGCCGGACAAGGCGATCGACCTGATCGACGAGGCCGGTTCCCGGATGCGCATCCGCCGGATGACCGCTCCGCCGGACCTCCGTGAGTTCGACGAGAAGATCGCCGGCGTCCGCCGCGACAAGGAGTCCGCGATCGACTCGCAGGACTTCGAGAAGGCCGCCTCTCTGCGCGACAAGGAGAAGCAGCTGCTGGCCGCCAAGGCCAAGCGGGAGAAGGAGTGGAAGGCCGGCGACATGGACGTCGTCGCCGAGGTCGACGGCGAGCTGATCGCCGAGGTCCTCGCGACCGCGACGGGCATCCCGGTCTTCAAGCTGACCGAGGAGGAGTCGAGCCGCCTGCTGCGCATGGAGGACGAGCTCCACAAGCGGGTCATCGGCCAGAAGGACGCCGTCAAGGCGCTCTCGAAGGCGATCCGCCGTACGCGTGCCGGTCTGAAGGACCCGAAGCGCCCCGGTGGTTCGTTCATCTTCGCGGGCCCGTCCGGTGTCGGTAAGACCGAGCTGAGCAAGGCCCTGGCCGAGTTCCTCTTCGGTGACGAGGACGCGCTGATCTCCCTCGACATGTCGGAGTTCAGCGAGAAGCACACGGTGTCGCGTCTCTTCGGTTCGCCCCCCGGATACGTGGGCTACGAAGAGGGCGGTCAGCTGACCGAGAAGGTCCGCCGCAAGCCGTTCTCCGTCGTCCTGTTCGACGAGGTCGAGAAGGCCCACCCGGACATCTTCAACTCGCTGCTGCAGATCCTGGAGGACGGTCGCCTGACCGACTCCCAGGGCCGGGTCGTGGACTTCAAGAACACGGTCATCATCATGACGACCAACCTCGGCACGCGGGACATCTCCAAGGGCTTCAACCTGGGCTTCGCGGCCTCGGGTGACAAGAAGTCGAACTACGAGCGCATGAAGAACAAGGTCTCGGACGAGCTCAAGCAGCACTTCCGTCCCGAGTTCCTCAACCGCGTCGACGACGTGGTTGTCTTCCCGCAGCTGACGCAGGACGACATCCTCAAGATCGTTGACCTGATGATCGGCAAGGTGGACGAGCGCCTCAAGGACCGGGACATGGGCATCGAGCTCTCCCAGGCCGCCAAGGAGCTGCTGTCCAAGAAGGGCTACGACCCCGTCCTGGGCGCGCGGCCGCTGCGGCGTACGATCCAGCGCGAGATCGAGGACTCGCTCTCCGAGAAGATCCTCTTCGGCGAGCTGCGTCCCGGTCACATCGTGGTCGTGGACACCGAGGGCGAGGGCGAGACCCAGACCTTCACCTTCCGCGGCGAGGAGAAGTCGGCGCTGCCCGACGTCCCGCCGATCGAGCAGGCGGCCGGCGGCGCCGGTCCCAACCTGAGCAAGGAGGCGTGACCTCCGGGTCCGCCTGAGGAACTGAAGGGGCTGCCCCGGGACTTCGGTCCCGGGGCAGCCCCTTTTCCGCAACGCCGTTGATGGGATGCCGTTCATGACGATCCGGGTCGTAGTGGCCGACGACGAAGAACTGCTGCGCACCGGTTTCCGTCTGGTGATCGATTCCTGGGACGACCTGACGGTGGTGGGCGAGGCGGGTGACGGACGGCAGGCGGTGCAGTTGACCCACCGCACGCGGCCGGACGTGGTCCTGATGGACATCCGGATGCCCGGCATGGACGGGATCGAGGCCACCCGGCAGATCGTGGCCTCCGGCAGCACGGCCCGGGTGCTGATGCTGACCACGTTCGACGAGGACGAACACGTGCTGGCGGCGCTGCGGGCGGGCGCCGACGGGTACCTGCTCAAGGAGATGGAGTCCGCCGAGCTCGTCGGGGCGATCCGGGCCGTGGTGCGCGGGGACACGGTGCTCGCGCCGGGCCTGACCCACCGGCTGCTGGAGCGTTTTCTGCGCACGGCGCCGGACGCGCGCCCGACGCCGCCCGCGCTGACCGGCCTGTCCGCGCGCGAGATCGAGGTGCTGACCCTGATCGGGCAGGCGCTGTCCAACACGGAGATCGCCCGCCGGCTGTCCCTGTCCGAGGCCACGGTCAAGCGGCACCTGGCTGCGGTGCTGCGCAAACTGGGGCTGCGGGACCGCGTCCAGGCGGTGGTCGCCGCCTACGACCACGGTCTGGTCCGGCCGCGCGGTCAGTGACCCTCCTCCCCAGGGAGGAGGCGCCGCGCGGGTGATCCTGGCGGCCCATCGCGAAGTGCCCCTTCAGGTCGATCACGGGCGGGCGCCGGCGCCGTAGCGTCGCAGGCATGACGGATGCCCTGCCCCACCGGATGTACCTGCTGGCCTACGACGAGGCGGCGCGCGGCCCCTACGACCGCACCCGGACCGGGTTCCTGGTCCGCGTCGCCGCGCTCGTCGACCTCACCCTGCGCGGCCACCTGACGGAGCGCGAAGGGGCGGTGCGGGTGGCCGAGCCCGGCCCGGTGGGCGATCCGGTCCTGGACGGTGTGCTGGACGAGGTCGCCGCATCCACCCACGGCTGGAAGCACCTGGCGCGGCGCAACAGGACGCAGACACTGCAAGCCGTGGAGGACCGACTTGCGGCACGCGGACAGCTCACCGTCGAGGACGGCCGGATCCCGGTCCTGTCCGGGCGGCACACGACCGTGCGGGACCCGGACGCCGTACGGGCGCTGCGGGCACATGTGACCGCGGTCCTGCGCGCCGCCAATTCGCCGCAGGAGGTCGCCCTGGAGGATGCCGCCCTGGTCGCGCTGGCCGCGGCCGGCCGGATCGGCTCGGTGGTGTCCGGAGAGGACCGGCGCCGACACCGTGCGCGGATCGACGCCCTGACCGGCCGGCTCGGTGAACTCGCGCCGGGCCTGGAGACGGCGGTGCACGGCATGCGCACCACGATGATCGCCGCGCAAGGTGGGATGGGCGGCAGCTGACGCGCCCCGCGCCGGACGCCATTCAAAGAGCCCTGCGCTGACCAGGGTGGACCGGGCATTTCAGCGTAGTGCGCGTCACAGGCGGCAGGGCCCGGATCCCGCCGCCCGGTGACATGACGCACAGGCGATATGTCCGTTACTAAGGCGGGTAGTGGAGGGTGCCGTAAGGGAGGGGCGGGACCCGGTGGAGTGCGGTTAAACCTTGCTTCTGGAAGAAATCGGGCAGATCGCTCCTGGTGGGATGTCTGTCAAGAAGAGGGAAGTTTTAGGATGAACTACGAGCGAACGTCGTAGATCGGTGTTTTGGGGGTCGGCGGGGGTCGGGGTTACCAAGGGATGGTCCATCCGGCGAGTGCCTGGCGCCGGGTGGTTTCTGTGTCCCGTCCCCGTCCCCGTCCTGTCGAGGTCTCCATGTCGAAGCGCGCCACGATCCGCCAGTCCCGTACGTCCCTGCTCCGTACCCGCACCGCCGTGGTGGCCGTCGGGCTGGGAATGTCGGCCGTGCTGGGTGCCGGGGTCGCGACCGCCGCCGACACCTCCCTCGCCGCGAGCGGCACCGACACCGCGGCCACCGCACTGCAGACGCAGGCCGCCGCTCAGGCCAAGGCCGCCGCCCATGCCAAGGTGGCCGCCAAGAAGGCCGCCGCCACGGCGAAGCGTGCTGCCGCCAAGAAGGCCGCCGCCACGGCGAAGCGTGCCGCTGCCAAGAAGGCCGTCTCCTGGGTCGACCCGGTGCGCAAGTACAAGCTCTCCGCGAGCTTCGCGCAGGCCGGCAGCATGTGGTCGTCCACGCACAGCGGCCAGGACTTCGCGGTGGCCACCGGGACCCAGGTCGTCGCCGCGCACGGCGGCACCGTCGTCAAGGCCGGCGGCAACGGCGCCGGTGACGGGTCCGCGTACGGCAACGCCATCGTCATCAGGCACGGCAACGGGACCTACTCGCAGTACGCCCACCTGTCCCGGATCGACGTCAGGGTCGGGCAGGTCGTGGCCACCGGGCAGCACATCGCGCGCTCCGGCAGCACCGGGAACTCCAGCGGGCCGCACCTGCACTTCGAGATCCGTACGACCGCGAACTTCGGGTCCGCCGTCGACCCCGTCGCCTTCCTGCGCGCCAAGGGCGTCACGGTCTGACCCCTGGGTGATCAGGCGCCGCCGTGCGCCTGGGTCACCAGATCGATCGCGACCTCCAGGACCGCCTTGCGCTTGTCCTCGGGGTCGCCTTCGACGTCCTTCAGGACGAACATTCCGGCGTGCATCGTGAAGAGCGCGCTGACGCAGCGGACCTGGTCGGTCAGGGCCGACTCCGGCTCCCTGATGATGTCGAGCATCGCCAGCATGCGGTCCTTGAAGGTCTCGCCGACGCTCAGCTCGCGCACCGTCGCCTGGTTCTCCTGCATGAAGCGGAAGAGCGGGGCCGCACCGGTCAGGGCCTCGCTGTAGCGGCGCAGGACCTCCTGCTTGGTCTCCAGGGTGTGCGGCTGCTGCTTGGCCCAGTCGATCAGTTCGTCCAGCGGCCGTGTCAGGTCCTGGAAGAGGCTGATGAGGATCTCTTCCTTGGTCTTGAAGTGGTAGTAGAGCGCTGCCTTCGTGACGTCGAGGTGCTCCGCGATCTCGCGCAGGGAGGTCTTCTCGTAGCCCTGCTCGGAGAAGAGTTGGAGCGCCACGTCCTGGATGCGCTGGCGGGTGTCCCCTCGCCGCTGCCGCTTGGTGCCGTCCATGGTGCCGCCCATCTTCGTACTCCTCACGCTCCCCGAGAATGCTCGTCGACGGACCGCCGACCGACCGTGGAAACGTACTTGACGCCCGGCTAGTTACGGGTCTATCTTCCCTCAGTGTAGCCAACTAGCCGGGCGGCAAGTAAGTAGCCGGGCGAAGGCAGAAGCAGAGACGCACGGCAGTGCAGACGCACAGCAGTGCAGAAGTACCGCATGTACCTAGGGGAGTGGGAACGATGGCGGACAACACGGGAACGGACGCGGTCGCCGAGACCGCCGCAAAGGAGAAACCAGCGCGCAGTGTGCGCGTCGTGGTCCTCGCGCTGATGATCGCGATGCTGCTGGCCATGCTCGACAACATGATCGTCGGCACCGCGATGCCCACGATCGTGGGCGAGCTGGGCGGCCTGGAGCGCCTGTCGTGGGTGGTCACCGCGTACACGCTCGCGACCGCGGCCTCCACCCCGCTCTGGGGCAAGATCGGTGACATGTACGGGCGCAAGGGCGCCTTCCTCACGTCGATCGTGATCTTCCTGCTCGGGTCCGCGCTCAGCGGCATGGCCCAGAACATGGACGAGCTCATCGGCTTCCGCGCGATCCAGGGGCTCGGCGCCGGCGGTCTGATGGTCGGCGTCATGGCCATCATCGGCGACCTGATCCCGCCGCGGGAGCGCGGCAAGTACCAGGGCATGATGGCCGGCGTGATGGCGCTCGCGATGATCGCCGGACCGCTTGTCGGCGGCACCATCACCGACCACCTCGGCTGGCGCTGGTCGTTCTACATCAACCTGCCGCTGGGCGCCGTGGCGCTGGCCGCCGTCAGTGCCGTACTGCATCTGCCGAAGAAGCGGTCGCAGGCGCGCATCGACTATCTGGGCGCCGGTCTGCTGACCGTCGGCATCACGTCCATCGTGCTCGTCACCACCTGGGGCGGCAGCGAGTACGCCTGGGGCTCCGCCATGATCATGGAGCTCATCGGGATCGGCGTGGCCGCGCTCGTCGGCTTCCTCTTCTGGCAGACCAAGGCCGCCGAGCCGGTCATGCCGCTGCACATCTTCCGCAGCCGCAACTTCTCGCTGATGTCCGTCATCGGCTTCATCACCGGCTTCGTGATGTTCGGCGCCGTACTCTTCCTGCCGCTGTACCAGCAGTCCGTGCAGGGCGCGTCCGCGACCAACTCCGGACTGCTGCTCCTGCCGATGCTCGGCGCGATGCTGGTCACCTCGATGGTCGCGGGCCGGGTCACCACCAACTACGGCAAGTACAAGATCTTCCCGATCGTCGGCGGTGTGCTGATGTCGGTCGGGCTGTTCCTGCTCTCCGAGATGGACACCGACACCACCCGTCTGACGTCGGGGCTCTACATGGCCGTCCTCGGCGCCGGTATGGGCTGCCTGATGCAGGTCACCATGCTGGTCGCGCAGAACAGCGTCGAGATGAAGGACATGGGCGTCGCGTCCTCCTCGACGACCCTGTTCCGCACCCTCGGCTCGTCCTTCGGCGTCGCGATCATGGGCGCGCTGTTCAACAACCGGGTCCAGGACGTGATGAGCGAGCGCGCCGGTGTGCTGGGCTCCAAGATGACCGAGGAGTCCGCACAGCTGGACGCGGCGAGCATGGCCAAGCTCCCCGAGGCGGCCCAGGACGCCTACAAGCACGCGGTGTCCAGCGGCACGCACTCCGCGTTCCTGCTGGGGTCCGTCATCGCGCTGGTCGCGCTGGTCGCCTCGGTGTTCGTCAAGGAGGTCCCGCTGCGGGGCTCCGCTCCGAAGCCGGCGGGGGACGCGGCGGCGGGCGAGTCGCCGTCCAAGGAGACCGAGGCCGTGGCAGGCGCGGTCTGACCTCTGGCAGTACGAAGGCCCCCGGCGTTGTCCGCCCCGGGGGCCTTCTCTCTTTTGCGTCCGGCGTCGAGGCCGGCCGCTGTTCAGCCGCCCGGCCTCGGATTCGGCCGCCGCTCGCCGCCCGACGTAGGCAGCATCGGATAGCTCCCCGTGTTCGTCGGCGCGTGCTCCGGCAGCCACAGGACCGCGACCGCGCCCTCGGCGGGTACGCCGTCCGGGGCGCCCGCCGGCCGCACGTTGCGGAAGGTCAGCCGGGCGCCCAGCACCCGGGCCTGGCCTGCCGCGATGGTGAGCCCCAGCCCGTGGCCGTGGCCCGCGCGGTCGCTGCTGCCCGTGCGGAAGCGGCTCGGGCCGTCGGCGAGGAGCTCCTCGGGGAAGCCGGGACCGTGGTCGCGTACGCGGATCACGCGGCCCTCGACGGAGACCTCGATCGGCGGCTTGCCGTGCCGCGCGGCGTTCGCGAGAAGGTTGAACAGCACGCGCTCCAGGCGCCGCGGGTCCGTCGTGACCTCCGACTCATGAACCACCCGCACCTCGATGGCGGGGTCCTTCGCGGTCACCCGCCGCGCCACGAACTCGCCCAGCATGATGTCCTGCAACTCGGCCCGCTCGGACGCGCCGTCGAGCCGCGCGACCTCCAGGACGTCCTCCACGAGGGTCCGCATGGCCTGCGCCCGGTCCCGTACGAGCTCCGTCGGGCGGCCCGGGGGCAGGAGTTCGGCCGCGGTGAGCAGGCCGGTGACCGGGGTGCGCAGCTCGTGCGCGATGTCGGCGGTGACCCGGCGCTCGGCCTCGATGCGCTGCTGGAGCGCGTCGGCCATCGCGTCCACGGCCCGCGCGAGATCGTCGGTCTCGTCCCGTACGACGCCGCCGATGGCGTCCCGTACGCGGACGTCGGTCTCGCCCTTGGCCACCTGGTTGGCCGCCACCGCGGCCTTGCGCAGCCGCCGGGACAGCTGGCCGCCGATGAGCACACCGAGCGCGCAGCCGCCGAAGACGACCGCGATCGAGCCGATGACCAGCGCCTGGTCGAGGTCGTCCATGACCTTGGCGTTGCGGTCGGTGAACCGTTTGTGCAGCGACAGGACGCGGCCGTCCCGCAGCGGTACCGCCGCCCAGATGTCGGGCGCCCCGCTGTGGCTGTCCGACACATAGGTGGCCCGCCGCCCCTGCGAGACCTTCAACAGCAGGTCCCGCGGAATGGCCGGGTCGTCGATCTTCACGCCGAAGTTCTGGCCGAAGCCGGTCTGCGGGCGGTTGGAGTCGTAGAAGCGCTGCACGACCTGGAGGCGCTCGTTCGCCAGATCGCGCGCGTTGTCGAGCATCGAGACGCGCGCCGCGTTGTGCACGACCAGGCTCAGCGCGACCGCCACCAGCGCACCGACCAGCGCGATCGCCGCGCTGAGCTTCCACCGGATGCCCGTACGGATACCCGAGTGGTCATTGAATCCCGTACGGCCGCCCGGAACCAGGCGCTGAAAAATCCCCCGCATACCCCTGCTCAGGCCTTCAACTTGTAGCCGAAGCCGCGGACCGTCTCGATCCGGTCCTGGCCGATCTTCGTACGCAGCCGCTGCACATGGACGTCCACGACACGGGTGTCGCCACCCCAGCCGTAGTCCCACACACGTTCGAGCAGCTTGTCGCGGCTCAGTACCGTACCGGGCGCGGACGAGAACTCCAGGAGCAGCCGCATCTCGGTGGGCGTGAGCGCCACCGGCGTACCGCCCCTGCGGACCTCCATGCCCTCCGTGTCGATCTCCAGCTCGCCGAAGGACAGCACACCGCCGTCGAGCGCATCCGGTCCGCCCCCGGCGCCACCCGCGGGTCCGCCGGCGTGGCCGAAGCGGCGCAGCACCGCGCGGATACGGGCGACCAGGACCGCGCCGTCGAAGGGCTTCGTCACGTAGTCGTCGGCGCCCGCCTCCAGGCCCAGCACCACGTCGATCGAGTCGGCGCGCGCGGACAGCATGATCACGGGGACGGTCGACTCGTCGCGGATACGGCGGCACAGGCTGACGCCGTCGAGGCCGGGCACCATCACGTCCAGGAGTGCGATGTCAGGACGGTCGGCACGGAACGCCTCCAGGCCCGACAGCCCGTCGGGCATGGCGGTCACCGCGAAGCCGTCGCGCTCCAGGGCGAGCTGCGTGGCCTCGCGAATGACGTCGTCGTCCTCGACGAACAGGACGTGGGTCTGCTCTGCCATCCGGCTGCTCCGTCTGCTTTCAGGTCTCAGGGCTCAGCCGGCGTCGGGCGTGGCCGTGTCGGTGCCGCCCACCGCGTTGCTGTAGTCGTTGCGCGTGCGCGAGTCCGCCTTGAAGTGCGTCGTCGCCCAGCTGTAGGTGATCACTTCTTCGCTGGACGGATACGTCACCGGGTCGCCCTTCTCGTACAACTGCTGCGTGACCACCAGGTCGCCCCGGTCGATCTCCGCGTAGACCGGAGGCTCCTCGGCCTTGAAGACATTCTGGTACCCGCTGCCCTGCCGGCGATACACGTACGAGCCGACCCCGACCGCGTCACCGCAGGTCATCACGTTGACCACGATGTCGCTCGCGGACCCCCCGGTCAGCTCCCCGTACGACACGTCGACCGGATACTCGTCGCCCACGCACGGCTTCAGGTCGCCCTTGACCGACGCGCTGACCTTCGGATCGTCCTGTATCAGCTTGACCGCGTCCACCCGCTTCGCTGCTTGGGCGGGCGAGGCGGAGGCGGAGGCGGACACCGAGGCCGAGGGGGTCGGCGCGGCCGCCACCGAGTCGGCGTCGTGGGCCGGGCCCTCGTCGCGGGCGCCCGTTCCCCCGGTGGCGCAGCCGGACGTCAAAAGGCCGAGGGCGGTGAGCGCGGCCGCTGCCGTACTCCCCGCCTTCAGGACCTGCCTGGCCCCTGTTCCTAGGCCGCGCAACGCTCCCGCTCCTCACTCGCTTCGAGTGCGCGTGCGCCGCGCTCCTCGAGGTCCCGGCTCTCCAGCTCCTCGCGGAGCCGGGCCAGGGCCCGGTGCAGTGTGCTCTTCACCGTACCGGCCGACATGCCGAGGGCGGCGGCCGTCTCCTCCGTGGACATCTGCTCCCAGTGTCGCAGCACCACGACACTGCGCTGCTTGGGTGCCAGCACCTTCATGATGTCCATGAGCAGGGCGCGGTCGGCGTGCTGCTCGGTCGAGTCGTCGACGCTCGCGTCCGGCAGCTGCTCGGTCGGAACCTCTTCGAGCTTGCGCGCCCGCCACCACTCGGTCCGCGTGTTGATCATGACGCGGCGCAGGTAGGCGTCGGCCAGCCGCTTGTCCGCGATGCCGTCCCAGCGGCCGTACGTCCGTACGAGCGCGGTCTGCAGGAGGTCCTGGGCGTCGACCGGGTCGGGGACGAGGCGGCGGGCACTGCGCAGCAGCGCGTCCTGCCGAGTGCGGACGTACTCCTCGAATTCGAGCACCTCGCCGTGCGCCATGATCAACCGCCTCCATCCCCGTTTCCGACCTGCCTGCCGCTTCCTGCGGTCTGCTGTCGGGTGTCCGTCTGCCCGCTACCTGTGAACCGCTGTCGTTCCGCTGTGGAGCGGCTGTCTGTGCGGTACGGCAATGAAGCTACGGAGGGGTTGTCACGGCGTTGTCCGGGCCGGCCTGCGGCAAGCACTCGGCTGTCCGTCGGTTGTGTAACGGAAGTAGGGAGTGGGTAAGGCGACCTGCGGTTATGCCCTGGTTGGGCGGATTTGAGCGCCCGCTGGGGCCCAGTGGGCAACACACCCGCCCGTTACGTCGACCGTTACGTCAACGGCAGGCGGTACAGGCCGCCCGGGAGAGGTTCCACCAGACCGTCGGACACGAGGCCGTCCAGTGCGCGGGCCCGCTGCACCGGTTCCTCCCATACGCGGTCCAGCTCGGCCTGCGGGACCGCAGTGACCGCCTCCCGCAGGACGGCCAGGAGCCTGCCGCGGACCTGACGGTCCGTGCCCGCGTACGTCTGAGCGCGCCGCGGCGGCCCGTCGTGCTCCGGCTTCCCCGCCAGCAGCCAGGCACACTGCGCCGCGATCGGACAGCGCCGGCAGCTCTCGTTCTTCGCCGTGCAGACCAGCGCGCCCAGCTCCATCGACGCGGCGGCCCAGCGCGACGCCCTGCCCTCGTCGTCGGGGAGCAGGGCGCGGGCGAGCTTGCGCTCGGCGGCGGTGGTGGCGTTGGGCGGGTACTGGACGCCGGTGACCGCGCGGGCGAACACCCGGCGCACGTTTGTGTCGAGGACGGCGTGGCGCCTGCCGTACGCGAAGGACGCGACCGCCGAGGCCGTGTACTCGCCGATGCCAGGCAGCGCGAGGAGCTGCGCATGGTCGGCGGGTACGTCGCCGCCGTGCCGTTCCGTTATGGCGACCGCGGCGCCGTGCAGACGCAGGGCGCGGCGCGGGTAGCCGAGCCGGCCCCAGGCGCGGACGGCCTCGCCCGGCGCTTCCCCGGCCAGGTCGGCGGGGCGCGGCCAGCGGGCCAGCCAGTGCTCGTAGACGGGCAGCACACGGCTGACCGGCGTCTGCTGGAGCATGAACTCGCTGACCATCACTCCCCAGGGGCCCGCGTCGGGATGACGCCAGGGGAGATCGCGTGCGTGCTCGTCGAACCATGCGATGACCGGGGTGTGGAGGGCCTCGCCGGGAGCGGTGCGGGCGGCGGTGTTCGCGGTGGTGTGCGCTGGTGCAGTCATGACGTGTCGATCCTGCCATGACGGGCGCCGGTGGGTGGGGCGCCTTGCGGTCCGTGGCGGTTCACCTTCGGGCGCGTGAAGCGGCTTCGGGTGTGTCGCTCTGTGTCGCTGTCTGTGGTTGAGCGTGGCCGTGCGTGGCCGCCGATCGCCTCAACGGGCCTGGCCGGGATGATGATCCGGAAAAGTTGCGGGGCGGGGCGGCGGGTGGGGCGAGCGAAGGGTCGGATCTCTCGTAGAGTTTGCGCCGTGGGATCTATGCGCAATCCGGTCGGGCCGCTTCCCTCCACCATCTACTGGCGACGGAGGGCCGTTCTGCTGTGCATGGTGGCGCTGTTGGCGCTGCTCATCGTGTGGGTGGTCGGCTCCGGTGGCGGAGGCGGGAAGAACAACGGGAACGGTTCGAACGGGAAGAACCCCGCGCAGACCATCACTCCCGGGCCCTCCAGTTCTGGGCCGGCGATCAGTCAACACCCGGGCGGGCGCGACGAGTCGAGCGGGAGTGACTCGGGCGGTTCGGGGTCCGCTTCCGGGTCCGGCGGATCGTCGGGGGACGACGGTGGTTCCGGGGCCGGGTCGGGTTCCGGCTCCGGGGGGAACTCGGACGACGGGTCCAAGAGCGGGGCCGGCTCCGCGGATCAGCTTCCGGCCGGATCCAGCATTCCCAACTGCACTGCGGGCGGGGTGAAGTTGACGCTGCGCAGTGTCCACAACACCTACGCGCCCGATGAGAAGCCCACCCTGGAACTGGTCGCCAAGAACACCTCGGGCAGCGACTGCAAGGTCGACTTCGGCCCGAAGAACGCCGTGGTGACGATCACTCAGGCGGGTGGCGACGACGCCTACTGGTCCTCCGGTGACTGCCCCAGGAGTGCCGCCGCGGTCCTCCTCCGTGTCCCGGCCGGCAGCCAGATCACCTACACCGTCGAGTGGGACCGCAAGCCCAGCGCCGCCGCGTGCGCCACGCCTCCGGCCGGGTCCGCCACCGCCGGTACCTACCTGGTCGAGGCGAAGGCCCCTGGTCTGGCCAAGGCCCAGGCGTCCTTCGTGCTGGAGAAGGACTGAGAACGAGCAAAGGGCGCCCGGGGTTCGACGATCACCCCGAGCGCCCGAGGGCGTGACGCGCACCCCGAAATCCGCCGTGGCCACACGTGACGCCCAAGATCCGCCGTAGTTAGACGTAACGCTCAAGAATCGACGACTCCGCCAGCCGCGACAGCCCCTCGCGCACACTCCGCGCCCGCGCCTCCCCGACACCGTCGACGGTCTGGAGGTCGTCCACGCTGGCGGCGAGCAGCTTCTGCAGGCCGCCGAAGTGCTCCACGAGGCGGTCGATGATCGCGCCGGGCAGCCGGGGCACCTTGGCGAGGAGGCGGAAGCCGCGCGGGGACACCGCGGAGTCGAGCGCCTCGGGAGAGCCGGTGTACCCCAACCCGCGGGCCACGGTGGAGAGTTCGAGAAGCTCCGCGTGGGTCAGCGCGTCCAGCTCGAAGAGGGCCTCGTCGACCGTGCGGGAGCGCTTCGCGGTCGGCTCGGGCACGTAGTCCCGGACGACCAGCTCGCGTTCGGGCTCCACTCCGGCGATCAACTCGTCCAGCTGGAGGGCGAGCAGGCGTCCGTCCGTGCCCAGCTCGACGACGTACTCGGCGATCTCGGTGGCGATCCGGCGCACCATTTCGAGGCGCTGGGCGACCGCCGAGACATCCCGGACGGTGACCAGGTCCTCGATCTCCAGCGCGGAGAGCGTGCCCGCGACCTCGTCGAGACGGAGCTTGTAGCGCTCCAGGGTCGCGAGGGCCTGGTTGGCGCGGGAGAGGATCGCGGCGGAGTCCTCCAGCACACGGCGCTGACCGTCGACGTACAGGGCGATCAGGCGCATCGACTGGGAGACCGAGACGACCGGGAAGCCGACCTGCTTGGAGACGCGGTCCGCGGTGCGGTGCCGGGTGCCCGTCTCCTCGGTGGGGATGGTCGGGTCGGGCACCAGTTGCACGCCCGCCCGAAGGATCTTGGTGATGTCCTTGTCGACAACGATGCCGCCGTCGAGCTTGCACAGCTCGCGCAGACGGGTCGCCGAGAAGTCGACGTCCAGGACGAATCCGCCGGTGCACATCGACTCGACGGTCTTGTCCCAGCCGAGCACGATGAGTCCGCCGGTGTTGCCGCGGAGAATCCGCTCAAGCCCGTCGCGCAGCGCCGTGCCGGGTGCCACGGCGCTCAGTGAGGCGCGCATCAGGCCATCGGCACCGGAGCTCCCACCGGACTTTCCGGGAGCTGCTGCCCGGTCGTTGGCTGCCACTGCACTCCTCCGGTCGCGGGTTTCCGGTCGCCCTCTGTTCGTACGGACGGGCGAGACCAGGGCAAAGTCTACCGGCGGTCTTCCTCCTCCCGTGGGGCCTCTCGCCGACGAGAGCGCGGAAGCACCCGCAGCGCGTCGCCCATGTCGGCGACTTCCAGGACCTTCATACCGGGAGGGATCTTGCCCGGGTCGGTCGGTACGAGGGCATGTGTGAAGCCCAGACGGTGGGCTTCGGCCAGCCGGCGCTGGACCCCCGTGACCCGTCTGACCTCGCCTGCAAGGCCCACTTCGCCGATCGCGACAAGGTTCTTGGGCAGCGGGGTGTCGCTCGCGGCGGAGGCGAGGGCGAGGGCGATCGCGAGGTCCGCGGCCGGTTCGGAGAGCTTCACGCCGCCGACCGTCGCGGAGTAGATGTCCCGCTTTCCGAGGGCGGTGATCCGGCCGCGCTGCTCCAGAACGGCGAGCATCATCGACACCCGGGAGGTCTCCAGCCCCGAGGTGGTGCGCCGCGGGGAGGGGATCTGCGAGTCGACGGTGAGCGCCTGGACCTCGGCGACGAGCGGGCGGCGGCCTTCCAGGGTGACGGTCAGGCAGGTGCCGGGGACCGGCTCGGCTCGGCGGGTGAGGAAGAGGCCGGAGGGGTCGGCAAGGCCCGTGATCCCCTCGTCGTGCAGCTCGAAGCAGCCGACCTCGTCCGTGGTGCCGTAACGGTTCTTGACCCCTCGTACGAGCCGGAGCCGCGCGTGCCGGTCGCCCTCGAACTGGAGCACCACGTCCACCAGGTGTTCCAGCAGCCGGGGCCCGGCGATCGCACCGTCCTTGGTGACATGGCCGACCAGGAGGGTGGACATGCCCCGGTCCTTGGAGGCGCGGATCAGCGCCCCGGCGACCTCCCGCACCTGGGCCATGCCGCCGGGTGCGCCGTCGATCTCCGGGGAGGCGACGGTCTGTACGGAGTCGAGGACGAGCAGGGACGGCTTCACCGCGTCCAAGTGGCCGAGGACGGCGGCCAGGTCGGTCTCGGCGGCGAGATACAGGTGGTCGTCGATCGCCTTGATGCGGTCGGCGCGCAGCCGCACCTGGCTGGCCGACTCCTCACCCGTGACATACAGCGTGCGGTGCTCGTCGCTCGCCGCCTTGGCCGCCACGTCCAGCAGGAGTGTGGACTTGCCGACGCCGGGCTCGCCCGCGAGGAGGACGACGGCGCCGGGGACCAGGCCGCCGCCGAGGACGCGGTCCAGCTCCGGTACGCCGGTGGAGCGGGCGGTGGCCTGGCGGCCGTCGACCTCGCCGATGGGAACCGCGGAGGTGGTGACACGGCCGGGTGTCGTCGTGCGGACCGCGGGCGCGCCGTACTCCTCGACCGTCCCCCACGCCTGGCACTCGGGGCAGCGGCCGAGCCACTTGGCCGTCTGCCAGCCGCACTCGGTGCAGCGGTAGGACGGCCGGTCCTTCGCGGTTTTCGTACGGGCAGCCATGGACGAAACCGTAGCCCAGGCCACTGACATCACCGTCGGGCGTACGCGGGCCGGGCGGTTGCGGCTCCGCCGCGGCCCGCGTACGCCCGGGCGCTCATCCCGTGACGGCCACCGCCGTCTCCTTCCCCGTCTCCGTCTCCTCGGCCGTCTTCTCGGTACGGCCGCGCAACGCGAACAGCACCAGCAGCGCCGAGAACAGGGCCGCACTGCCGCACACCACGAAGCCGATGGAGTAGCCGTGGCCGAGCGCGTCGAGGGCGAAGGAGCGGGCCGCGCCCGGCGGGGAGTTCGGCGGCACCGAGTTGAGGGCGAGCGGGCCGCCCTCCTTGAGGACCTCGTGCGCGGCCGCCTTCGACTCCGCGCCCAGCGACGCCGTACCGAGGGAGGCGGTGACCTGTGAGGCGGCCTGGCTCAGCGCGACCGCGCCGATGACGGCCGGGCCGAGGGTGAAGCCGAAGTCGCGCAGCAGGTTGGTGGAGGCGCTGGCCATGCCCGCGAGATGGACGGGCACGGTGTTGACGGCGGTCGCGGTGATCGACGACACCGTGAACGCGAAGCCCGTGCCGACCAGACCCAGTGGCAGGATCAGCGAGGTCAGCGCCCGGTCGTCGACGGCCAGCGTGGCCGCGAGGAAGTCGCCGGCCGCGATCAGCGCGAGCCCCGCCGTGAGCGTCGTACGCGGGGAGACCCGGCTGAGGAGGCGGGAGGTGACCGGTGTCAGGAACGGGGTCAGACCGCTGAGGAGCAGGAAGGCGAAGGACGTCCGCATCGGGCTCTGGTGCTGGATCGGGCCGAGCCGGATGCTCGCCGCGTACGCCGTGCCGAGGAAGCTGAACATGCCGATGACCGAGACGACGGACGCGATCGCGAAGGAGCGGTCGCGGAACAGGTCGAGGCGCAGCAGCGGCGAGCGGGCCCGGTTCTCGGCCGCGATGAACAGGCCGATGAAGACCGCCGCGACGACGAAGGCCACGACCACCCACGTCGACGCCCACCCGTCCGCGGGCCCCTGGATGACGGCGTACAGGAGCGCGAAGAGTCCGACGCCGATGGTGACCTGGCCGGCGATGTCGAGCGAACGCCCCTCCGGGGCCGCGGAGTCGGCGGCGAACACGACGCTGACCAGCGCGCTGACGGCGGCGACCACGGCGACCACCACGAACGCCGCGCGCCAGGAGCCGTAGGTCCCGGTGATGCCGCCGAGCAGCGGCGCGAGGAAGCCGCCCGCGGACAGGCTGGACGCCCACACGGCGATGGCGCGGGCACGCTGGGCCGCCCCGTGGGTACCGGCGGCGATCATCGCGAGCGAGGTCGGGAACAGTGCCGCCGCGCCGAGCCCGGCGAGCGCCTGTCCCACCCACAGCTGGTGGACGCCCGAACTGGAGGCGGCGACCACCTCGCCGGCGCACAGCAGCGCCGCACCGCCGACCAGCAGCCGCTTGCGCCCGAAGAGGTCGCCGAGCACACCGAAGGACAGCTCCAGCACGGCGACCGGCAGCAGGAACGCGTCCGATATCCAGGTCAACTGCGAGCCCACCGGGTGCAGATGCTCCTGGAACAGGCCGTTGAGAGTGGCCGGCATGGCCAGACCGATCTGCGCGAGACAGACGGCCAGACAGCCGGCGATGAAAGTGCCGAGAGGGAGGCGGGGTGCGTCCGGTTCAGACATGGGCAGTCCCTAGGGGGAGTCTTGAGCCCGTCCGGCGTTTGAGGACGAGCCCTTCGGGCGAAACGGGGGTCTGTGAGCGGAGCCCCCGGGTACGGGGCGGGCAGGGGCGGAGGGGGCGAACTAGTTGGTCGTGTCCACGCGCGCGTGGAGCCCCGTTTCGCGCCCCACCGTCAACTCGGAGGGCCGGTAGGGGACATACGCCGCCCCGTCCAGCCCGAGCCCGAGCGCGGCCTTCTGCAGCACGGCGGGTGTGGCGGCATCCCCCCAGTGACCGGTGGCGATCCGCTGTTCGACGGCGTGCACGGCGGCGACCGTCTCGGCGGTGGTGAAGGCGCAGTGCCCCTGCCGCTCGACATAGGCCTGCCGCAGCGAGGCGCCGTCGCCGGAGGCCCGCACCCGGTCCGCGAACCGGTTCTCCTGCTCGACCGGCACGAGGTTGTCCGCGGTGGTGTGCACGTCGAGGAGGGGCACGCCGAGCCCCTGTCCGGCGGACGAGGTGCGCGCCGCCTCCCGTACCGCGGCCGGGTCCGCCGTGACGGTGGCGCCGCGCGTGAGTGTGCGCAGGTCGGCGTGCAGGTCGAGCCCCGCTGCCCGGTACAGCGCGCGTACCTGGGGGGCGTGCGCGGAGCCCGCGAGGAGGCGGGCGTAGTCGATGCCCCGGTTCCAGGAGTTGTTGCCGCCGACGGACTGCTCGACGGCGTACCGGCCGCCCTCGATGAACGACAGCACGCCCTGCGCGAACCACGCGTACTGCTGCTCCTCCTGCCCCGCCCAGTCGTCGTCGGCCGGCCGGTCCTGGCCGGGCGCCCAGGTGGGGAGGTTGAGGAAGGCGGCGGCGAGGGCGACGCGGGCGCGGCCCTGGGGGGTCTTCTGGGCGGCGGTGACGGCCGCGGTGAGCCGGTCGGCGGTGGCGGAGGCCTCGGCCGGGGAGGCGAAGTTCACCAGCTTCAGGTCCTGCGCGGGCAGGAGCAGGCGGGCGAGGGCGTACTCGGCGTCGAGCTGGTAGTTGTCCAGGTCGGTGCCGCCCGCGACCAGGCCGCAGAAGCCGAGCGCGCCGTCGACGCGGCCGGCGCCGTCCCGGGCGATCCGCGCGTTGACGAGGCCCCCCATGGACTGGCCGACGGAGAGTGTCCGCCGGGGTTTGCCGATCTCCTTCTCAACGGCGTCGAGCGCGCCGAACTGGTCGCGTTCCGCGCTGGCCAGCGCCCACATGGACCCGTTCGGGTCGTACGAGGACCCGGTCAGCGCGTACCCCTCGGCGAGCAGCTCGGTGCGGGAGGCGTCGGAGGGCGCGTCCCGCGCGACGGTGGGGCCGAAGCCGTGGCTGAACAGGAGCAACGTGCCGTTCCAGTTCGCCGGTACGTCGGCGATCCAGGTGGCGCCGTCGGCGAGGGTGCCGGTCAGATGCCGGGCTTCGGGGGTGTCCGCGTGGGCGGCGGGGGCGGTGACGGAGAGGGCGACTGCCGTACCGAGGGCGGCCGTCGTACGGGCCAGGCGGGTGCGTGCGGGCATGTCGTAGGGCTCCGATCTGCGGGGGAGGGGGAGCGCTGAGGACGGGTGCGGCGGATGCTCAGTGCACTGAACGACTCACCGAACGACTGAACGCCTCGGAATGTAGGGCGCTTATCTGACTGCCGTCAATGGAATGCACAACATCAGTTCGGAAGGGGGCTCGGCGGTGGTCGGCGGTGGCCTGAGGGCGCACGGCAGAAGACGCACGCCTCAATCGCGAGCCGAGCGGCTCCGGCGTGGGCAGGGGAGGTGCAAAGGGGAGGACGAGGGGAGCGGGCGGGCTACGCCTCCGCGGGCACCGTCTCCAGCAGGCGCCGCGCCGTCTCCCGTGCGGGCGCGTCCAGGCAGGCGTGCACCGCGCGGAACGTCTCCTCCGCCGGGCCCGCGGGCCAGTCGGCGGGCAGGTGCTGCACGGGCAGGCGCGGGTCGCTGCGGATCACGTCCAGCCATGCCGTCGCGAGGCGCAGCCGCAGCGCGAGGGCGTCCTCGGGCGTGCCGCCGCCCGCGTCGCCCGGCTGCGCGCCGGATTCCCGGAGCGGGCGCCACGCGGTGTCGAACGCGCGGTAACGGTCGGCGAGTTCGGCGAGGTCCCAGGTGTCGTTGATCATCTCGGCGATGTCCATGCCGATGTCGGCCCGCGCGCGGAACACCTTGACGTGCGCGGACAGCCCGAGTTCCGCGAGGATCCCGGAGACGTCGACCTCGCCGGGCGCGATCCACAGACCGCTGAACAACGGCCCGAACCCGGCCCAGGTGAGCTGCGAGCGCAGATCGTGTCGCTGCCGCTGCCACGACTCGGGCAGCGAGAAGCCGAGCAGCGACCAGGTGCCGTCCCAGTCACGGTTGACGGCGCCGGTCTTCCAGATGCGCTGCTCGCCGTCGCGCAGGATCGCCTCGGAGCGCTCGGTGAGCCCGAAGTACATGCGGCGGCCCTCACGCCTCCGGCGCAGCAGCCCGCGGTTGACCATCCGGGTCAGCGTCGACCGGGTCGCGTGCTCGCCGACGCCGGCCCGCGCGAACACCTCGATGACGCTCCCCGAGTACACGCACACGCCGCGGCCGAGCACCTGGTCGCCGAGGAACGACAGCATCAGGGACTGCGGGCGCGGGGCGTTGTCGGTGGCCACGGGCTTACGGTACGACGCCGTCGGCGGACAAGGAGCGGTCGGGACCCGAACTGCCAACGGGCTTCCGAACCGCTCGAAGCGAAGGCATCCACGCGCGCGCGTCGCCCGAAACCACCCACGCGCGCGTGCCGCCATCGCCGCCTGTGAAGGCCTGGGCCACGGGACGGAGGGCTGCTGTCCCCTTATGAGGGATCGTTTCACCCGTACGGATTAAAAGTGCTCAAGGGGGAAGAAGGGGCCACCCCATGGCACCTACGGTCGCACGGGTGATGAGCAGCCGTCCGGAGACCTCCACGCACACCACCGGCGCACACCGGGCGCACGGAGACGCGCGCAAGCGGGTGACAGCGCCCCGCGCGAACACCCGCACCATGGCCCAGCACCCTCCAGCGCGCTACGAGCCCTACCTGGACGGCCTGTTCACCTACTGCCTGTCCGTGCTGTGCGACCACGACTCGGCCACCGCCGCCCTGGGGGACGTCCTCGCGCTGGCCGAACGTCGCAACCCGCGCGGTCCGGAGTCCCCGGACGACCGCAGAGCATGGCTGTACGCCCTCGCCCGCTGGGCCTGTCTGCGCAAGCTCGCCGAGGCCAGGCGCCGACGACAGGCGACACACGCCGGTGGCCGCCGAGCGGCCCACAAAGGCACGGAGAACGCGCAGAATCCGCCGAACTCCCCGCGTGACGCGCACAAGGACACCGCCGACCGGCGCGCCGCCGAAGCCCTGAGCGCCGTTCCCGTCTCCGAGGACGCCCAGGCCCACCGGCAGCGCGAACTCGCCCTGCTGGCCTGGCCGGAGGCCGCCGGTACGTCTCCCGAGCAGCGCGAGGCGCTCGAACTCGCGGTGCGCCACCAGCTCGCCGTCCACGAGGTCGCCGCCGTGCTCGGCATGGATCTCGCGTCGGCACGTGAACTCCTCGCCTCCGCCGCCTGCGAGGTCGAACGCACGCGCGCGGCGCTCGCGGTGGTGGAGACCGGCGCCTGCCCGAGCGTCGCCCGCCTCACCGACGACAGCCAGGTCGTCCTGAGCACCGCCCTGCGCCGCGAACTGGTCCGGCACGTCGACGACTGCCCACGCTGCCGCCGCACCGCCGAGCGCGCGGTCCCCGGCTCCTGGCCCGGCACCAGCGTCACGCCCGCCGCGCTCCCCGTACTCGAAGCCCCGCGCGCGGCCCTGCACATGGCGATGGCGCGCCTCCCGCGCGCGCGGGGTGAGGCCCCGCGCTTCGACCGGCGCGGTTTCCCGATGGATCCCAAGGACCGCGCCGCCCGCCGCGACCGGCTGCGCGCGCGTGCCGTCACGACCACGGTCGTGGCCACCGTCGTCGCCGCGCCCGTACTCGCGCTCTGGGCGGCCTACCGCGGCGCGCCCCTGATCGGCGAGGGCGCCGACGGCCGCTCGGTCACCGCGAGCGAGGCGCACGACCCCGGCGGTCTCAACGGCGAGGACGCGGGCGGCTACGAGAACGCAGGCAACGCCAGTACCCGCCCCGAGGGCCGCTTCACCAAGGGCAGCCGCTCGCCCGACGTCTCCGTGGAGGTCGTCAGCGTCGCCGGAAAGGGCACCGGACGGCTCTCGGTGTCGGCGGGCAACAGCGGCGACACGACACTCATCACCCTCACGGCGGCCGGGGACGCACCGGTGCGGTGGTCCGTCCGTACCGGCGCCGACTGGCTCTATCCGAGCAAGTCGTCGGGAACCCTCGACCCCGGCGAATCGTTGACGATCAAGATGTACGTCGACCATCTTCGCGAGCCGGTGGGCCCCTGGACCGCGCGGGTGGCCGTCGCACCGGCGGGCGCGGTGGTCACGATCGACGGATACGGCAACGCGGGCCCGTCCGACCCCGGCCCGGACCCCGACCCGACCCCCGGCGACCCGACACCGTCCCACCCGGACCCCGATCCCACCCCGAGCGACCCGACGCCGTCCGACCCGGACCCGACGCCCAGCAGCCCGACGCCGTCCGACCCGGACCCGACGCCGACGGGCTCGTCCCCGGCCCCCTCGGACCCGGGGGGCTCGACGTCGCCCGGCGACAGCGGCGACCCGAGCCCCTCCTCGTAGATCCGCGGTGCCCCGGAGGCCGAAGGCGCCTCAGCCCACCGGATCGGCGGGGTGCGGAGCCAGCAGCGGCAGCTGCGAGGCGAGCCTCTCCTCGCAGAGCTCGACGAGCCGGTCGTACCCCGCCTTGCCCATCAGTTCGACCAGCTCCGGCCGGTACGACACGTAGACCGGGTCGCCCGCGCCGTGCGCCGAGGTCGCCGACGTGCACCACCAGTGCAGGTCATGGCCGCCCGGACCCCAGCCTCGACGGTCGTACTCACCGATCGACACCTGCAGGACGCGGGTGTCGTCGGGCCGGTCGATCCAGTCGTACGTACGCCGCACGGGCAGCTGCCAGCAGACGTCCGGCTTCGTCTCAAGGGGCTCGCGCCCCTCCTTGAGCGCCAGGATGTGCAGTGAGCAACCGGCGCCACCGGCGAACCCGGGCCGGTTCTGGAAGATGCACGATCCCTTGTACGGGCGGGTCTGGCGCTCGCCGTCCTCGTCCTCGGAGACCCAGCCGGACTCGGAGCCCACGTCGTGGTGCTGCCAGATGTCCGGCGTGAGCCGTGCCACATACCCGGCCACCCGCTTCTCGTCGTCCTCGTCCGAGAAGTGCGCGCCCAGCGTGCAGCAGCCGTCGTCCGCGCGGCCCGCCTGGATGCCCTGGCAACCGCTTCCGAAGATGCAGTTCCACCGGGAGGTCAGCCAGGTCAGATCGCAGCGGAAGATCTGCTCGTCATCGGCGGGGTCCGGAAACTCCACCCAGGCGCGAGCGAAGTCGAGCCCCTTCTCGTCACTCACCCTCGGGGCTTTCGGTGACTTCGTGGACTTGGCCGCCTTCGCCTGCGAAGAACCCTTGGCCGATTTGTCAGGCTTCGCCTTTTTCGTCTTTGGCACCCGTCCAGGGTAAGTCGCCGGAGGCCACTCCGGGGACGGCCAATCGCAGGCTGGGCAGTAGCGTTCCGTGTATGAGACTCGGTGTCCTCGACGTGGGTTCGAACACGGTGCATCTGCTGGTGGTGGATGCGCACCCGGGCGCGCGCCCGCTTCCCGCGCACTCGCACAAGGTGGAGCTGCGGCTCGCCCAACTCCTCGACGAGGCGGGAGCGATCGGCCCCGACGGCGTCGACAAACTGATCGGCGTCGTCCAGGAGGCGCTGGAGGCCGCCGAGGACAAGGGTGTCGAGGAACTGCTGCCGTTCGCGACCTCCGCGGTGCGGGAGGCCAGCAACGCGGACGACGTACTGGCCCGCGTCCAGGCCGAGACCGGGGTCGAGCTCCAGGTCCTGACAGGTGCGGAGGAGGCCCGCCTCACCTTCCTCGCCGCCCGCCGCTGGTTCGGCTGGTCGGCCGGGAAGCTGCTGGTCCTGGACATCGGCGGGGGCTCGCTCGAAATCGCGTACGGCATCGACGAGGAGCCCGACGCGGCGGTGTCGCTGCCGCTCGGCGCCGGGCGGCTCACCGCGGGCTGGCTGCCGACGGATCCCGCCGACCCGGCGGACATCAAGGCGCTGCGGCGCCATGTCCGGGCCCAGATCGCCCGGACGGTGGGCGAGTTCAGCCGCTTCGGTGCGCCCGACCATGTCGTGGCCACGTCCAAGACCTTCAAGCAGCTCGCCCGTCTCGCCGGGGCCGCGCGCTCCACGGACGGGCTGTACGTCCAGCGCGAGCTGAAACGCCGGTCCCTGGAGGACTGGGTTCCGCGGCTCGCCTCCATGACCGCCGACGAGCGCGCCGAGCTCCCCGGCGTCTCCGAGGGGCGCGCGGGCCAGCTCCTCGCGGGCGCACTCGTCGCCGAGGGCGCGCTCGACCTCTTCGGTGTCGAAACCCTGGAGATCTGCCCCTGGGCCCTCCGAGAAGGCGTAATCCTGCGCCGCCTGGACCACATGGCAACCACCTGACCTTCCGGGGCGGGTGGGCAAACCCTTCTCACCTCTTGCTTGAACGGTCACCCGGGGTGGGTGGGCAAACCCCGGGTACCCCTTGTTTCCTTGGCGCCCGGTGTGGGTGCCGGCCGGGGGTGGGTCACGCAGCCCGGCGTTCACGGGGTGCCGCTGCGCCCACCCGTGCCGCCCCTGGCGGCACGATTGCCCGCAGTGACGAGGCTTCGCCGCCCCCGGCGTCACACGTACCGCCGCTGCTGGGTGGGCACCCGCCCCGAACCCCCTGCGAAAGCCACCCCACCTCCCCGTACCCTGTCCCTCGTGGCAGAACCAGTGGTGCGCATCCCGGATGCGAAGGTCGCGCTGTCCACGGCCTCCGTCTATCCGGAGTCGACGGCGACGGCCTTCGAGATCGCCGCGCGCCTCGGTTACGACGGTGTCGAGGTCATGGTGTGGACCGATCCGGTCAGCCAGGACATCGAGGCCCTGCGCCGGCTCAGCGACTACCACCAGGTCCCGATCCTCGCCGTGCACGCCCCATGCCTGCTGATCACCCAGCGGGTCTGGTCCACCGACCCGTGGATCAAACTCCAGCGCGCCCAGGCGGCCGCCGAGAAGCTCGGCGCCACCACCGTCGTCGTACACCCCCCGTTCCGCTGGCAGCGTCAGTACGCCCGCGACTTCGTCACCGGCATCTGGCGCATGGCGAACGAGACGGACGTACGATTCGCCGTCGAAAACATGTACCCGTGGCGCTACCGCGACCGCGAGATGCTCGCGTACGCCCCCGACTGGGACGTCACGAAGGACGACTACCGGCACTTCACGATCGACCTCAGCCACACCGCGACGGCCCGCACGGACGCGACGCAGATGATCGACCGCATGGGCGACCGCCTCGGCCACGTCCACCTCGCCGACGGCAACGGCTCCAACAAGGACGAGCACCTCGTCCCCGGCCGCGGCACCCAGCCCTGCGCCGAACTCCTCGAACGCCTCGCGCTCACCGGGTTCGACGGCCACGTCGTGATCGAGGTCAACACCCGCCGCGCGATGTCCGGCGCGGAGCGCGAGGCGGACCTCGCGGAGGCGCTGGCCTTCACCCGGCTGCACCTGGCCTCCGCCGCCGTGAAGGTGCCCCGCCAGTGACGGAGACGACGCCCGGCCCCCGCCGCCGGGGACGCCCCTCCCGTACGCAGGCGGAGGCGGCGGGCCCCGCCACCCGCGACCGGATCCTCGACGCGGCCCGCGAGGAGTTCGCCGAGCGGGGCTACGACAAGACGTCGATCCGGGGCATCGCCAAGGCGGCCGGGGTGGACTCGGCGCTGGTGCACCACTACTTCGGCACCAAGGAACGGGTCTTCGAGGCGGCCATCGAGGTCGCCTTCGCACCCGCGCTGAACGAGCCGACGGCGCTCGCGGACGGCCCCCTGGACGACGTGGGCGAGCGACTGACGCGTTTCGTCTTCGGCGTGTGGGAGAACCCGACGACGCGCAGGGCCCTGCTGGCGATCGTCCGCTCCGCCGTGAACAACGAGGCCGCGGCGGCCGTCTTCCGCCGCCTCGTCGCCAGCCAGCTGCTGCGCCGCGTCGCCCAGCAGCTCGACCTCCCGGACGCCGAACTGCGCGCCGAGCTGGCCGCGGCGCAGCTCGTCGGAACGGCGATGCTGCGCTACGTGATCAAGGTCGAGCCGCTCGCCTCCGCGGACCCGGAGCAGATCATCAGAAGGCTGGCCCCGGTGGTGCAGGGCCATCTGACGAACCCGTGACGACCACCTCGCCCCGTACGCACTGCCGCTGACCGGCCCTCGTACGCACTGCCGCTGACCCGCCCTCGTACGCGCAGCCGCTCAACCAGTCATAGCCGCGGAACGAGACATGCATCCCGCATTTCGGACACGCTGTCCAGATCCTGGAGCACCGGCGTAGGCTCGGTGGCAGCCAGAACTGTCTGAAGGAGCGAGCGACGATGCCCGAGCTGAGGTCCCGCACAGTCACCCACGGACGCAACATGGCGGGCGCCCGCGCCCTTATGCGCGCCTCCGGTGTACCAGGCGCGGACATCGGCCGGAAGCCGATCATCGCGGTGGCGAACTCGTTCACGGAGTTCGTCCCGGGACACACCCACCTCCAGCCGGTGGGCCGGATCGTCTCCGAGGCCATCACCGCCGCCGGCGCCATCCCGCGCGAGTTCAACACGATCGCGGTCGACGACGGCATCGCGATGGGTCACGGCGGCATGCTGTACTCCCTCCCCTCCCGCGACCTGATCGCGGACAGCGTGGAGTACATGGTCGAGGCCCACTGCGCCGACGCCCTGATCTGCATCTCGAACTGCGACAAGATCACGCCCGGCATGCTCATGGCCGCCCTGCGCCTGAACATTCCGACGGTCTTCGTCTCCGGCGGCCCCATGGAGTCCGGCCGGGCGACCCTCGTCGACGGCACGGTCCGCACGCTCGACCTGGTCGACGCGATCTCCGACGCGGTGAACGACAAGATCTCGGACGAGGACATCCTCCGTATCGAGGAGAACGCCTGTCCGACCTGCGGCTCCTGCTCCGGCATGTTCACCGCCAACTCGATGAACTGCCTGACCGAGGCGATCGGCCTGTCCCTCCCGGGCAACGGCTCGACCCTCGCCACGCACACGGCCCGCAAGGCGCTGTACGAGGACGCGGCGCGCACGGTCGTCGACATCACCAAGCGGTACTACGACGGCGGCGACGAGACGGTCCTGCCGCGCACCATCGCGAACTTCGCGGCCTTCCAGAACGCCATGGCCCTCGACATCGCCATGGGCGGCTCGACCAACACGATCCTGCACTTGCTGGCCGCCGCCCAGGAAGCGGGCGTCGAGTTCGGCCTGGAGGAGATCAACGAGGTCTCGCGCCGCGTGCCGTGCCTCGCCAAGGTCGCCCCGAATGTCGCGAAGGACCGCACGTACTACATGGAGGACGTGCACCGCGCCGGCGGCATCCCCGCCCTCCTCGGCGAACTGCACCGCGCGGGCCTCCTCAACGAGGACGTGCACTCCGTCCACAGCCCGTCCCTCGCCGACTGGCTGAAGACCTGGGACGTCCGGGCGGGCTCCCCGTCCCCCGAGGCGATCGAGCTGTGGCACGCGGCGCCGGGATGCGAGAGGTCCTCGACGGCCTTCTCCCAGTCCAAGCGCTGGGAGGCCCTCGACAAGGACGCCGAGAACGGCTGCATCCGCTCCGCCGAGCACGCGTACTCCAAGGACGGCGGTCTCGCGGTCCTCAAGGGCAACCTGGCCGTCGACGGCTGTGTCGTGAAGACGGCGGGCGTCGACGAGTCGATCTGGACCTTCGAGGGCCCGGCGGTCGTCTGCGAGTCGCAGGACGAGGCCGTCGACAAGATCCTCAAGAAGGAGATCACGCACGGCGACGTCGTGGTCATCCGCTACGAGGGCCCCAAGGGCGGCCCCGGCATGCAGGAGATGCTCTACCCGACGTCCTTCCTCAAGGGCCGCGGCCTCGGCAAGACCTGCGCCCTGGTCACCGACGGCCGCTTCTCCGGCGGCACCTCGGGCCTCTCCATCGGCCACGCCTCCCCCGAGGCGGCCTCCGGCGGCACGATCGCGCTCGTCCGGGACGGCGACCGCATCCGCATCGACATCCCGAACCGCACGATCGAACTCCTCGTCCCCGACGAGGAGTTGGACGCCCGCCGCACCGCCCTGAACGGCGTCTACGCCCCCGTGAACCGCGACCGCAAGGTCTCCGCAGCCCTGCGCGCGTACGCGGCGATGGCGACCAGCGCGGACAAGGGCGCGGTGCGGGACGTGTCACAGCTGGGCTGACCCGCTCCTGCCTCCCGAGCCTCATGAGGGGCCGCTCCCGCGGGGGCGGCCCCTTTTGGTGTCACCAGTCGGACGGGTCGCCCGCGTCCAGTGCGAAGACGGTGCCGTCGGGGGAGGCGGCGAAGATGTGGCCGTTCGCCATCACAGGCACGGGCAGCTTGCCCGTGATCCCGCCGGACTTCGCGCCGAGCCGCGGGGCGGTCTGCCCGACGAGCTTGCCCGTACGGATGTCCGCGGCGACAAGCCGCCCGTCGCCGGCCGTGAAGTACACATGCCGGTCGTCGGCCACGGGCGCGGAGCCCCGGACCACGGCTGTCTCAAGGCGCCACCGCTGCCTGCGCGCGTCCATGTCCACGGCAGTCAGCGAGCCTCCGGCACCCGTCAGAAGGACGAGGCCGCCGCGCACGGAGCCCTGGGCCTGCTCGAGCCGGGCGGGCAGCACCACCCGGCGCGAGGCCCTGCTCCTGGGGTCGTACCGCAGCAGCGCCTTGGCGTCACCGTAGAGGGCGTCGCTCACCGTGAAGACGACGGCGCCGTCGCTCGTGCCGATCGGGGTCAGTGCGCCGTTCAGCCGCGCCTCCCACCGCAGGTCACCCGTTGCCGGGTCCACGGCGGAGACCCGGGTGCGCGACCCGTTGCCGACCGCGCTCACCGCATACGCCAGCGGATCCCCGTCGAACGACGTGAAGTACGGCACCGGCTGGCCCGGGATCCGATGGCGCCACTTCGTGTCGCCCGACGCGCCGTCCATGCCGGTGACCGTTCCGTCGGCGCCGGTGAGGAGCACCGTTTCGCCGACGTGCCGCAGGCCGCCGTACGCGGACACGTCCCGCGTCCACCGCGTCCTGCCCGACGACGGATCGAGCGCCTCCAGACGCTTGTCGCCGTCCGACAGCACGTGCACCAGCCCGCCCGACACGACGGGCGCCTTGACCGAGACCCCCTGCTCGGTGACGGCGTGCCGCCACCGTACGGTGCCGTCGACCGGGTCCAGGGCGGTGATCTGCCCCGGCTGCGCGCAGAGCAACTTCTGTGCGCCGTACGAGCATTGGGGCATGCCCCCGCTCTTCGACGCCGTCCGGGTGTGCCAGCCGCTGAACCCCGCGGGCGCCGACCGGGGGCTGCTGCCCTGGGGCGCGGGGTCGCCTCCGTCGAGCAGTTGAGCGGAGGCGAACGCCCCGCCCGCGGTGAGGACGAGTGCCCCCGCCGCGAGAGCCGTCCACTTGTGGCGGCGCCCCTTGGTACGCGGCCCGGCCGGGTCGGCACCGGGCCCCGGCACCTCGGACACCTCCGGCTTCGCCGAGTCGCCCGTCCGCTGGGCCGGTATGAACGCCTGGGTGTCGTACGAGGCTGCCACGGACCGCAGTTCGCGCATCAGCTCGTCGGGCGTGGGCCGGTCCTCGGGCTCCTTGGCGAGGCAGCGCAGCACCAGCGGCGCCAGATTCCCCGGTACGCCGGCCAAGTCGGGCTCGTCGTGCACGACTTGGTAGGCGACGACGTACGGGCTGTCGGAGTCGAACGGCCCGCGCCCGGTCGCGGCGTGCACCATGACCGAGCCGAGCGCGAAGATGTCCGCGGCGGGCCCCACCTCGCGCGGCCGACGGAACTGCTCGGGCGCCATGAACGGCGGAGTGCCGATCAACTTGCCCGTCTCGGTGCGCAGTTCGCTGTCCTTCGGCCGGGAGATGCCGAAGTCGATGACCTTGGGCCCGTCGTCGGCGAGCAGGACGTTGCTGGGCTTGAGATCCCGGTGCACCACTCCCACCCGGTGGATGTCACGCAGGGCCTCGGCGAGCCCGGCCATCAGCCGGCGCAGCTGGGGCGGGGACATCGCCCCGTTCTGCTTCACCTGCTCCGCGAGGGTGGGCCCCGGGATGAACAGCGTGGCCATCCAGGGCCGTTCGGCCTCCGGGTCGGCGTCGACCACCGGCGCGGTGAAGGCCCCGCTCACCCTTCTGGCCGCGGCCACCTCCTGCCGGAAACGCCCCCTGAATTCGGGATCCCCGGCGAACTCCGCGTGCACGACCTTGACCGCGAGCCGCAGCCCGGAGGTCGAGCTGGCCAGATGGACCACACCCATGCCGCCGGAGCCCAGGCACGACTCCAGACGGTAATGACCGGCGTACTCCGGAAGTTCCGCTTCCGCGCCCGCTCCGGTATTCCGCTGTGGCGCCATGGAACCACCCCCGTGCTGTTCGTCCGCGCGCGCGACGCACGGAGCCTAGTCGATGACTCGTGCGAGACAGAGGCGGCTTGCTAGCCTCCGCGTGCGAGTCGCGCACAGGCGTGCGGGACGCGTTTCAGGTGAATCAAAGGGGTCCCATGACAGCCATGTGGCCCAACGGGGGAGGTTTTTCATGTCTGTTGACCGTACCGAGGAGATCGCCGGAGGCGACGAGGCCGAGGCCGTCACGACGGCGGCCACGAGCGCGACCGAGACGGCCCTGCGTTACTACTCGACCGCGCCCGGCAGCGCCCTCAACGTCCGAGGCGGCCCGGGCACCAGCTACAACATCGTCCGCGTCCTGCCCGCGGGTTCCCGCGTGCCGATCTTCTGCCAGACCCCGGGCACGACCGTCACCGGCCCGTACGGCACGACGAAGATCTGGGACAACATCGGCAACGGCGAGTACGTCTCGGACGCCTACGTGCACACCGGCAGCGACGGCTACGTCGCAGGCCGCTGCTCCTGAAGCAGCGCGGGATGTGGTCCGACGCCCACCCGGCGCGATAATCGCCCCGTGAGCAACGAGACCACCCCCACAGGCCCGCACCCCGAGCCCATCCGCTTCTTCGGCACGACCTGGGTGAACCACGACGGCGGCTACGCGGCCCGCAGGGCAGGCGTGGCCGCCGGCTCCCTCGTGGCCGCCGCCGCGGCCTGCCTCGTACTGCGCTTCGCCTACCAGGGCCTGGAGATCGCGGACGTCGGCAAGCTGGTGAACGTGCTGGTCGTGGTGATGTTCGCGGTGTGCAGCGCCCTCGCGTTCGGCCACACCTGGGGAGCGTTCACCAAGCGCCCCGACCCCGAGCGCCAGGCCTCCCTCCGCGGCCTCCTCGCGATCGGCTTCATCGGCTCCCTCCTCGCCTACTTCTTCCGCACCCTCTCCGAGGCCCCCGGCGAGAAGCTCCTCCGCCAGGAGTACGAGACGGCCCGCGACCAGCACGCAAAGCGCAGCAACCGCCGCACAGGCAACCCATCAAAACGAAAGGCTTCCTGAGCGACCCGAGGGCAGCTCCGACGCGCACCCGGCAGCCGCAAGCCTCCTCGCACCCGCGGCCGAGTACGCACGCAAGGGTCCGTGCCGGTACGTCTCTGCCCGTCGCGTAGCCGGCTCCCAGCCGAGTTTCGCCATGCTCGACTCCCGGGCAGTACGCCCACGCGGCGACGGGCAGGACGTACCGGCACGGACCCTTGCGTGCGTACTCGGCCGCGGGTGCGAGGAGGCTTGCGGCT
>NZ_JBEXDZ010000094.1:0-34978 GCF_040606085.1 Streptomyces sp. NPDC005485
CTGCCGGTACCGGCACCGGCAGCCATCGGTCCTACCGGTAGTTCACGTACTGCAGAGCGAAGTCGAAGTCCTTGCCCTTGAGGAGTGCCTGCACGGCCTGAAGGTCGTCGCGGCTCTTCGAGCTGACGCGCAGCTCGTCGCCCTGCACCTGAGCCTTCACGCCCTTCGGGCCCTCATCGCGGATGATCTTCGCCACCTTCTTCGCGTTGTCCTGGGAGATGCCCTCCTCGATCGTCGCGAAGATCTTGTACTCCTTGCCGGAGAGCTGCGGCTCCCCGGCGTCCAGCGCCTTCAGCGAGATACCGCGCTTGACGAGCTTGGTCTCGAACACATCGAGGATGGCCTTGACCCTTTCCTCGGAGTTCGCCTCCATGAGGATCTTCTCGCCGGACCAGGAGATGGAAGCGCCGACGTTCTTGAAGTCGTAGCGCTGGGAGATCTCCTTGGCGGCCTGGTTGAGGGCGTTGTCGACCTCCTGCCGCTCGACCTTCGAGACGATGTCGAAACTGGAGTCGGCCATGTCCTGTGGCTCCTTGTATCGGGGTGCGTAGGGGCGGCCCTCGGGCCGGACGTCGGTCCCGGGCCGCATCCGCATAAGCCTAGCCACCCCCTCCACTCCGAGCGCAGATCAATCGGGTGGCGAAGCACCCCCAGGCATCGGGTATCGTTTACGTCGTTGCCACAGAGCGCCGCCGCAAAGCGGTTCGAAGGGCAGCAACCCCGGCGGTGTGCCCGAGCGGCCAAAGGGAGCAGACTGTAAATCTGCCGGCTCAGCCTACCCAGGTTCGAACCCTGGCGCCGCCACGCTGAGAGAAACCCCCTCTGATCTGCGAGATCGTAGATCAGAGGGGGTTTCTGCGTGTCTGGGGGCGATCTTTCGAGTGGAATCGAAAGTGGGTGACTTGTCTCACACCGCACCGCCCGGATCCCGGGGCTGATCAGGATTTCCGGGCCATACGCGGGCCAAGATGACTGCGCAGGTGCCGGACGGGCGCGAGGTGGTCGCACCCTGGCTCGCCTTCTGTGACTGATCCCAGGTCTGTAGGCCGCCGTTTTGAGCGGGTCGCGCTCAACGTGCTGGCCGCGGGCCGCGGGCGCACGCTGAGAACATGAAGGACCCCACGGGCCCGCCAGGGGGCCCGCTGCAGCCTCAGCCTTCGGATCCTCGGGAGCCTCGGGGGCGGCGTCGGTGGATGCCGAAGGCGAGCGCTCTCATACACGCAGCCACTGCCATCGTCGGCCTGGTGGCGGGAGGGCTGATCGGCTACGCCGTTGCCGGCAACTCCACGGATGGAACAGGGCAGCCGTCGGCGACAGCCACAGTCACGACAACAGAAACGGCCCCTCAGGCGCCGGCCGCCAGCCATTCAAGCCCTGCTCAGAAGATTCACTCAGGGGAGTTCGCGGGCGACGGCACGTTCATCGTTGGCCAGGACATCAAGCCAGGGACATACCACACCGACGGTCCAGAGGGTGGCGATTCCCCCGACTGTTTCTGGGAGCGCCTGAGCAGCACCTCCGGCGAAGCAAACGCAGTGATCACGAGCCAAGCCACCAAAGGACAAACAACCGTCACGATTGCAGCCAGCGACAAGGCGTTCACGACCCAGGGATGCAAGACATGGAGGAAGAGCGAATGATGGTGCGCTCGTCCTCCCCACAGTCGGAGACAGCGGATGTCCTCATGCCGGACGGACTCTCATCGGAATCTGACATCACCAGGGCCCAGCGCTCGCGGAGCTCCTGTCCCGCCAACATGCTTTCCAACTCTGTTGATGGGGCATCGGGGTGTGCGCAGGGTCGTTCACCTGTGTTCATGCGCGGCTCTCCGTCAGCGTGGGCAGGGCTACGGGCTTCGCCTGGACGACCGTGAACGTGGCCGAATGAGACGGCATTTGAGACGGGGCCCATCGGGACACCATCCACGTATGAGGTCGCTGCCCGTCAGCCAGTTACGGCAGGATCCCCCACCATGCGTCCCAACTCGCAGTCACCTGGGGTGTCACCTTCCTTGGAGGTACGAGCAAGAAGTATGGGTACGTAAGGCTGCGCCTCGCCGTACACGAAAACCGTGGGCTTGTCTCCGCTCTCGTGGATGGCTTGACACATCTTCAAGCCCTTTGCACCGCTGGCCTCATCCGGCCGGAGGCTGGTGCTGATCAAGGCAACTGACCCCTTTAGGCGAACCTTCGTAATGACTGAACTGTCCGAGCCGACTGAGTCGCGCACTGATTCCGGAGTAAGCGTCGGTCGGCTGCCGCAGCCGACGAGCAGCAAAGCGCCCGCGAGAGGGGCAACGTAGCAACGTATGGCAGGCGGCACGGGCTGTCTGTCCTTGATCAGGGAAACGAGCAGGATCTTAGCCGGATCTGTAGCTGGTGAGTACTACATCGGGGACAGCGGCCGCCTCGATGCGAACTACGGGCGTCTGGCCGCGGAGGGTGACGTAGGCGACGAACACCGCGGCGATCGACCAGATGTTGAGCTTGGTGTCAACGGTCGGTATCTAGTGCACGGCAGCATCCTGCCGCATCGTTAGATCCCTGCGGTGCCTGCCGCTATGACACGGTCGTGACGATGGACTGGGATCGGTTGGTGCGGCTGCTGGACGACGGTGGCTGACCGTTGCATCTGGCGCGGCACGAACCTTAGCCGACGACAGTCAGCAACGACGGCGGGTGCGCTGGCCGACCAGGTACGCGTGTGCCTCGCTGTACCCCCTCCCGTGGCCTCAGTCATGCCACTGGCTTTTGGCGTCGGCCAGCGTCAGACGATGACGGCCGGTCCGTAGCAGCACCAGCCGCAGTGCCCTGTTAAACGGCAGTAAGAAGCCTATTCAGAGGTGACCCAGTCGTAGTCAGCCGCAACTTTGGGAGGCGCGTAATTGTTGACTTCCAGCCATTCGCGAGTAACTACATTACTGGCATCTTGCTTGATGGTCCGCAAGATCAGTGACCGCTCATCTCGTGCATTCAATAGAGCGAGACAATACACTCGCTGAAAAATAGGTCGGGCTTCATCATCCAGGCGTCGCCGAATAATGTCTTTAGTGGCAGTTGGATCAATCTGAGCCAAGCGCTGGGCAGCTACTGAAACTTGATGGAGATCGGAGCCCTTTTCAAGCCATTCCGACATCACGTCTTTGTATGCCGGAAGCCGGTTTGTGCTCGGAAGGGCCAAAGCGAACTGGGCCGATGACCAGTGAATGGCAGCCCATTCGGTTGCTCGATATCCGCTGTACCAGTCGCAGTAGGTTCCCATTTTGCGTCGGTCATCTCTAATGGCATCCCGGAAGTACCTCCCCAACGCGTCTGCGACATGGGAAAGTTTTTCCGCAGACTCCAGCCATCGGTCGAACTTCCCGTATTCCTTATGCTTCCTGAGGGTCTTAAGGATGACCTTGATCGTGGCCGGGGATTGGCTGAAGGGCTTGTTTAGGGCCGCGTCCTCTAGTCTCCTCAGCCACTCAATATCCATCTCCTCAACGGCAGCTTCGACAACATCCGATCCATTCTCCAGTATTTCGATTCTCTTTTTTACGGGAATCGGTACTTCTTGGAGCCCTTCGAGAAGTACATCGTGACGGATTTCCTTGAGGCGCCCCAAGTGACTCTTGGAAGCGTTGGCTTCGAGGCCGAGCTCTCGGACACGGGACTGGAAGTCAAGAAAGAACTTATATAGGGTCGATTCCTCTCCGGTTACGTAGATATCGTCCATCCAGCGGACTGCTCCTGTCAGTTGCCCGGTGGATAGCCTCTGCGAGATGAGATTATCGAGGGGAGCCATGTAGCGGTTCGCCAAGATGGCGGATGGCCAACTTCGCTGAGGAAGTCCGCTTCTGGATGCGAGTTCATCGTGGGATCGGACGACCTTTTCAATTAGGCGTGCTCCAGCAGAATCGCCTGCATCAGAATAGACGATATCAACTGCCTTGTTAACGTCAATAGAAGCGAAGAATGATGTGATGTCCGTCTGTAGCGCATGCCCCTCCATTAGTGAGGAGTTATGGAAGAAAGAAGAATAGCTTTTCCATTCGTCGCCATTATTTGAAAGCCTTTTTTCGGAGCGCAATCTCCAGCCGTAAACCCAGTCAGGAAGATTGGCGTGCAACTTTGAGGTTACCTGGGCGATTGCCGCCGCATATGCAATTCGCATGTCTAGCGACATTACGACGGCCGGGCGGACGCCTAGCCGACTCTTCGGGACAACGGTGGGTTCGAATCGCGGCTCGCGACGCAATGTGATACTGCCATCTCGATGCACGATCTCCTGCCACGGAAAATCTTGGGGCTTATTGATCACCCAGGTCAGTTCTGGCCACCCCCAAGGATCGCGGTACCAGTCTCCATACATTTCTGTCTGGCAAATATCGGCAGCCTTTTTGGCGTCAAGTCCATAGTTCATTAAGTCCCCCATCGACCTGCAATGGTCTGCAGAGCCGCGCACGACCCCGCCTGTAAGGGCACAACTTAGCGCCAAACTGAAGGGAGCGCGCAGTAATAGGCAGATACGAGCTGCCATCCGGCCGCAGGCTTGTTGCTAGGTCAGTGGAACGGCTTTGGCCTGAGCTGCCTTAGCGTGAGAGATCGTGGCCTCCTAGGCTTCCGGCGCGGCGGGCGTTCTGTGGACAGACTGCTGATTGCTCTGTGCGCGGCACGGGCTCCGTCCGGGGGCCCGGCCGCGACCCGGGGTGCGGAGCGAGCCGCCTTGATCTGGTACTGAGAGTTGTGCTGCGGCGTGAGTTGCATCCCGAGCTCTATTGCTCGCTGGCCTCGCCCCATTCTTCGAGGGCGGCGTCGATTCGGCGGTTCGCTCGTTCCTGGGACTGGGCGAGGACCTTGGCGTATACCCGGAAGAGCACTGCGAGGCTGTGGCCGGCGCGGCGGGCGACTTCTGCTGGGTCGACGCCGGAACTGAGCCAGAACGAGATGCCGGCGTGGCGGCAGTCATATGGCCTGCGGGCGAGAGGCGAGGTGGCTTCCTCGGGAGTCAGGGCGGTTTCACGGGCCTTCGCCCAGACCTCGCCGTAGCTGCTCTCCTGTATGAGTCCGCCGCGGTTTGTGGAGAACAGCCGACCGTCCGTGGTCGTCCCGAAGTTTTTGACGTGCGTGCTGAGCATGCGGACCAGGATTGGGGGGATGGGTACTGTGCGTGAGTCCTCCGGAGCTCGCCATTTCAGGCTCCGTTTCTCGTGGGCCGTGCCGTCATCCGTCCAAGTGCGGCCGGCATGGACGGTGCCGCCGCGGAGTATCAGCGTTCCCCAGCCTTTCTTTGGGAGTTGGCAGTGGGATTTCTGCAGGTGTATGGCCTCGGCGGGGCGCATGCCCGCGTAGTAGAGGCAGCCGAAGAAGGCTTCAAGATGCTCGCCGCGTCGGCCCTGGCTGCCTACGGCTGTGAGTAGCCGATGCATCTGACGAGGGTTGGCGACGGCCTCGGGGTCGACCGCCTCGGCAGTCCGCGGTGCGGTCCATGGCACCGACTGCAGAGGGTTCACGGCTGTCGTGAAGTACTTCGACTCTGCTGCCAGGCCGAGTACGTCACTGAGGCAGGCGCGCTTGCGTAGCGCGGTCCTCGCGGCGGCCGGTTTGCCGTCCAGCTTCTTGCCCAGGGCGTCCAAGGCCTTGCGGAGAACCTGCGCGTCTTCGAGGTCAGCGATCTGGACGGAATGTCGCTCCAGCCAGTCGAGTGCCTTGCGCCACTCTGGTCCCGGTTCTTCCTCCCACGCCGATTTGTTGTACGCCCAGCTGTAGAGCGCGCGGCGGAGTATGCGTGAGTCTGGGCGTCCGACCTCTGTCTTCACCAGGGCAGGGGTAATGGTCGCGAGTGCATCCGCGAAGTTCCTGCGCGACTTGGCGGCGGTGCCTTCCCAGCGCTTCTCGATGAAGTCGTGGGTGTGTTGGTACCAGGTGACCTTGTGCAGCTTCGCTCGGAGTTCGGAGGCGGGGAGGCCTGTCTCTTCGTCGAAAGGCTCGCCTCTGCGGGCTGCCTGCATCAGCTCCGAGCGGCGGCTTTCGGCAAGTCCCTTTGTGGTGAAGGATTCGGATTTTTCGCGGGAGTTGACCTGCCAGCGGACCTCGTACGGCTTGCGACGTCCAGTGCGCTGGCGGATGGCCCAGAAATGGACTTTGTAGCTGAAGGACATCAGTGCTTGGTCTCCTCGCAGTTCTCCAGCCAGGATTCGAAGTCGCTGCGGCGAAAGCGGAGTTGCCCGTTGGGGAGCTTCAGGCACTTGGGGGCGTTGCCACGGGCGCGCATGCGGTAGAAGGCGGCTCGGGACATGCCGAGTTCGTCCAGGACGTCGGCGAGCTTCAGGTGGGGTTCGCGTCGCAAGGTGATCAAGCCCCCTTGGTTGTCTCGGAGTTGGCTTTGGTGCCGGTGGTGGGTGGGGTGACGGCGAGGTAGAGGCGTACGAGGCGGCTTGGTGGGCGGTCTGCGTATGGGCGGCTTTCGTCCAGGACTTCCAGGACGTGGGCGAGGTGGTCGGCGGTGGTGCGGACTTCGGGTTCGGTGCCGTGAAGGCGGATGCGCATGGGTCAGCTCCCGGTGGTGGGTGTGGGGTCGCAGCCGGGGTGGGTGGTCTGGCCGGCTGCGGCGAGGGCGGGGTCGAGGGGGTCGCTGCAGGCCTGGCAGTGGGGTGTGGCATCAGAGAAGAGCTGCAATCCAGCGCCCGGAGCGCCCGGAGCACCCGGTGGTGGGTGTTCGGCCTGGTCAGTGGGGGTGTGGGCGCCGGGTGCTGTGAGCGGGCCAGCGCCCGGTGCAGCGTCCGCAGCACCCGGCGGCGCGGGGTTGCGGGTGCTGTGGGTGCTTGTGCGGGTGCTGGGGGCGGAGTCAGCGCCCGGAGATTGCTGCTGGTCAGGGGCGGGTTCGGGTGCTGCGGGTGCTCCGGGTGCTGAAATGCGGTGCTTCTCTGATGCCGTGAGGCGGTAGAGGCGGGAGCGGTTGCCGTCGGGCTGGCGTGTGGAGTCGTCGACGTCGATGCCGATCGTGCGCAGGGCTGGGGCGAGACGCTTGAGTTGGCCGGCGGCGCGGGTGGGGTCCTTGGGCCACTTCTTCGGCAGCTTCTCGGGGGCGGCGACGCTCTCCAGGAGCTGGGCAGCGGTGACGGTCAGGCCATCGGGGCCAGCGGACCGGACCAGGTCGACGACGGCCTGCGCGAAGGGCTCGCCGTCCAGGACGTCGGCCACGGCGTCGGCGGCGGTGGCCTTATAGGAGTCCTGGGTCGTCCAGCCGGTGACTTGGTCGACTGCGGCCAGGACGCGGGCGAAGTCGGCCATGCGCGGGCGCTCGGTCAGCTCCACCTGCGGCAGAACGGCGAGGACCTTCGCGAGCAGGTCGAAGAGCGAGGCGAGGATGGCCGGGTGGGCGTCGGCGTAGGCGCGATCGAGCTCGGCTTCCTCGCGGCGCTTGTGGTCGGGGATGAGCTGTAGCTCGATCGTGAGCAGGCGTTCGGCGAGATCGCCCGCGAGGGCTCCGGCGTCGATCGTGGTCATCGCCAGCACCCGGCGGAACTCCAGGACCACGACGTCGTCGTCGGTGAACAGGGCGCGGTCGACGACGCCGTCGCCGGTGACCGCGCGACACAGAGCGTCGGACAGCCAGTCCGGGATGAGCGAGACGTTGTCCAGGCAGATCGCCCAGGAGTTGAAGGCCTGCACCGACCAGGACTTCAGGTCGCGGGGCGCGGTCCGCTTCGGGGCTCCCGACGGGTCGATGATGCCGATGACCATGGCCGCGCCCTTGGACTTGCCGGTGCCCTGCTCGCCGCGGAAGGTGAGGATCGGGTGGGGCAGGTCGGGGATGAACGTGGCCAGCAGCCACGCGACCAGGAGGTGGAAGCCGTCGTCGGTGGTGTTGAGCAGGGCGCGCAGTTGGGCCAGGCCGTCGCCGTCTCGGACGGGGGCGGGCAGGGGCTTCATGGCACCGGAGCGACGGAAGACGATCGGGGAGTCGGGGCGTAGGAGCCAGCCGCCAGGGCCGACGCTCACGCAGCGGCCGTCGGACGTGCCGAGGTCGATGAGGATCTGATCCTTGTGGCGGGCGACACGCAGGCGTGGCGTGCGCGGGTCGGCGTTCGCTGCCAGTCCCTCCAGGACGGTCATCGCGTCGGCGAGAGCGGACTGCGAGGGCACGGTGCCGCCGTTGACGTCGGTGTAGATGCGGGCGAGTTGGGAGCGCAGGCCGGCTTTGCCGCGGAGGGGGAGGGCGAGGTTGGGGCCGTCGACCTTGACGCCGTAGGGGCGGCCGTCGTCGGACATGAACAGGTCGTAACGTTCGCGGGCCAGGGCCACGAGTTGGGAGGCCTGCGAGGGGCCCTTCTTGTCGGGGTCGACGCCGTTGGTTTCCAGGATCTTTCTGGCCATGTCGGTGGAGGGGGTCTGTGGGGTGGTGCCGTTGGCGTGCTGAGTCACGGGGCGGCTCGCTCGATGCGGCGGGCGGCGGAGGCGACGGTGGCCCGGGCCTCGGTTTCGGGCAGGCCGCGGTGCAGGGCCGCGTCGATGAGGGCGGCGGGCAGCTGCGGGGCGTCGGTGGTTTCGTGGGCGCGGCAGGAGGCCCAGTACAGGCGGTCGTTGCGCTGGCCGTCCGGGGCGTCCAGGACGAACTGCACCAGGGCGAGGGCCTGGTGGCCGGAGACAGGCAGTGCGACGGGCGCGGGACGTGCCGAGGCGGGTGGGGCAAGCAGCTGCAGCAGCGCGGGCGGCGCGGGCTCCGGGGCGTGGTCTTCGGTGCCGGGCGCGAGGGCGTACCGGCCTCGGATGGTGATGGAGCCGGGGCCTACGAGGTAGCCGCCGGAGCCGCGTACGTCGATGCCCGGTGCGAGGCGGCCGGCCGAGTTGGGGATCGTGGTGTCGGCGGGGCCGCGCAGCCACAGGTGCTGTCCCCCGCTCGGGGTGGCGATGGTGATCGTGGCGGGGATGGCGAAGTCGTGGGCCTTGGCGAGGCGTTCGAAGGCGGCGATGCCGTCAATGTCGTTCTTGACGTCCAGGTCGATGCCGATGAGGTGATGTGGGGCGTGGCCGCAGGCAATGCCGTAGCCGACAGCCCACGGGGCGGCGGTGAAGAGGGCGCGTACGGCGTCCGGGTCGGTGGTGGCGTCATGGACGCCGTGTCCGATGCGGCCGCACTCGCCGCGGCAGCGGGCCGGGCGGCGCTCGCCGCGGTGCGGGGAGCGGACCGCAGGCAGTTTCGTGCGGGACAGCGGGATGACCGCGAGGCCGCGGGCGGCGGCCACCAGGGCGTGACTCAAGGCTTCGGCGTGGGTGGTGGGGGTCATGGGCGGGTCCTTCGGGCGGGATGTCAGGGGTGTCAGGCCGGGGGTGTCAGACGCGTCAGAGTGGGGTGTCGGACGCGTCAGAGTGGGGTGTCGGACGCGTCTGACGGGGGTCGCGCGCACGTATGACCGGTGCGTTTGGGGCTCATTGGCGTCAGGGCCGTCAGACGCGTCAGGGCCGTCAGGCCGCTTCGTCTTCGCGGACGATGCGGTACTCGCCGGTCTCGTCGGTTTCGGCGAGGCGGCCGGCCAGGACGAAGGCGGCGACCTGACTGGAGACCCAGGAGCGGGAGCGGCCGTGGCGGTCGCAGTGCTCCATGAAGTCGAGCGGGCGGACGATGGTGCGGCCCTCTCCCTCGAACTCGTCGAGGAGTTCCTCCATCGCCTGGCGGGCCTGCTTCGGCGAGAGCTGGATCTTCGGCTGGGAGGGAGGACGTTCGGCGAACTGCACGAGGGTGGTCGGGTGCGGGAGTTCCTGGTCCGGGTCGATGTCGTCGAAGTCCTCGCCGTCGTAGTCGTCGTACGTGTCCTCCTGGCCGTACGCGGTGTCGTCCTGGTCCTGGTCGTCGGTGAAGCCGGCGGCGGCGAGTGCGCGTGCGGGGTCGGGCATGGTGGCCTCCTCGGGCTGGGGGTTGGTGTCGCCGGGCAGCGGGTGGCGGGTGCGCTGGGTGTAGCGGCGGCCGGCGGCCTTGGCCGCGGCATTGGCGGTGACGGGGTCGGCGGTGGCGCGGGTGTCGGCGAAGGTGAGGACGACCCAGTCGAGGTACTCGCGGCCGGATAGGTAGTCGCGCAGCGGGGTGGCCCAGAACGTCTCGGGGATGCCGTTGGCGACCAGGTAGCTGTAGCCGGGCTTCTTGTCCTTCCACACGTGCGGCATGGCGCCCATGTCGAGGACCTCGTCATCGAGGGCGAAGCGGGCGTCGCCCTCGCTGCGCACGCCGTGCGTCCAGGACGATCCGAGGGAGGCGCGGGTGTCGGTGGAGACCTGGTTGCCGGAGGCGCGCTGCATGGAGACGACGATGCTGATGCCTGCCGAGCGGGCTTCCTGGCCGATGCCGGTGAAGACGTCGTCGTCGGTCTCGCGGATCGTCTTCGCCGCTTCCTCGAACCAGGCGACCAGGTAGGGCATGCCGGGCGAGCCGTCGGCCTGAACCTCCGCGCAGGCGGGCTCCCACTGCTTGTAGCCGTACTTGGCGAGCCATGCCGTGCGCGCCGGAATGGCCGCCTGCAGGGCCGCGATCATCGCCTTCGTCGACGCCATGTCGAGCGCGGCCCAGTCCAGCGCGGGCAGCAGCGGACCGAGGGTCTGTTCGGCCTTGGCCGGATCAGAGGCCCACACGATGACGTCCCGGCGGGTGAGCACCTCCGCGAGCGCGGTGAGGGCGCCCTCGGACTTGCCGGAGCCGGTCATCCCCATGACGAGCAGGTGCATGGCGTTGCGGGCGGCTTCCTCGTCGCCGGGGAAGTACAGGACGGCGACGGTGCCGTCCTCGTAGATGCCGACGTGGATCGGGTGGGCGATGGAGCCGCCCGGGTGGGACGGGCCGGGGCAGGGGAGCGTGTTCTTGAGCAGGTCGCGCGGGACGATCGTGATCGCACCCCGGGACGCGGAGTCAGGGTCGGCCTGGTGGCGGACCGCGTTGGGCGGCACGTCGAGCGCGGAGGCGAGCTTGGGCAGCGCCTTGGAGACGTCGTCGTTAGTGAGTTCGCCGCGCGGCAGCTGGTAGTTGACGGTGGCCTTGTTCGGGGCGGCTTCGGTGCTGGTGGTCAGCGTCTTGGCCAGGCCGACCTTTTCCCAGATGCCGCCGTCGGCGCCGCCGGTGGCGTCGGGGTTGCGGCGCAGGATCTGCCGGATGTTCCACGACAACGCCAGGCCGGGGGCACCGATGAAGTACAGGCCGGCGAGCGGTCCGGCGTCCGGTCCGGCGATGGCGGCCGCGGTGAACCAGCCGGTACCCGCGGCCACGGTGATCGCGGAGTGCAGGCGGCGCTGGGCGGTAGTGGACTTGCCCGCCGCCCAGGTCACGCCGGTGAGCGCGACCGAGGCGAGGGTGAGGCCGGCGGTGGCGGCCGCGTTGTCGGCCCAGTAGAGGTGAGCAGGCCAGGAGACCAGGCCGGCCCCGACCCCGGCCAGCCACGGCGGCAGGTGCGGCTTGACGCGGTGCAGCAGGTACTCGATGACACCGCCGCCGCCCTGGGCGACGCGCAACTGCTCCTCGAAGAGCTGCTCGGGGGTGGGTTGGGACACGGCCTGGTCCTCCTGGTCGTACGCGGATCAGAGGGGGTTGGAGGGATAGGGAGGGGTGGGGGTCAGAGGTTGAAGTCGAAGCGGCGGCGGCCCATGGCGGCGCGGCGCACGTTGTACGGGGCGAGTTCGGGCTCGAACTCCCGCTGGAACGCGGCGTAGGTGGCCGCGGCGTTCTTCGCGGCGTCGCGGGCGTCGTCGGCGACCTTCTTCAGGCGGCGGGACACCCGGCGGGCGCGGGCCCGCGAGGCCATCCGGCCGCCCTTCGGGTCGGGCACTTCCTTGAGCGCGCCGGTCAACACTTCTGCCGCGCCGGCGAGTTCGAAGGAGAGCTGCAGGAAGACCGAACGGGCCTGCTCGCAGTAGTTGCGGACGTCGGTGCTGTTGAAGAACTCCGGGTCGGCGAGCGGGCTGTGCCCGGGCCTGTTGCCGCCGCCGGCTCCCCGGGAGAAGAAGCCGCCGCCCGGGCCTGCCCCCTGCCGGGAGCCACCGGTGTGGAAGTTGTACGTGCGGTTGGTGGTCCGGGTCCGGTTGGTGGTGCGGCCGTTGCCGGTACCGCTGCCGGTGCTGCCCTTGCCGCCGTTCGCGGCGTCGGGGCCGGAGCGGGGTTCGCCGGTGGCGCCTCGGAAATTGGCGAAGTCGTTCTTCCAGGTGTTGCCGTTGGGGGGCGTCGTCATCAGTGGATCTCCTCAATCGGGACGGTGGCGGCGGTGGTGCGGCGGGTGCGCAGCCACAGGACCTGGGCGGTGACGGCGAGGGCGAACCAGATCAGTTCGAGCGGGCCGGCCAGCGGGCCGAAGCACACGGCGAGCGCGGCCCAAGCGGTAGCGGCGCTGGCGAGCACCGCGAGCGTGTGGCGCCAGCGGCGGACGGTGCGGTCGTCGGCCGGGCGGCGGACGCCGGCCCAGGCCAGCCAGCCGAACGGGAGCAGCGCGGCAGGGGCCAGGACGAAGGCGGTCCACCAGAACAGGGCGTGCATGAGGGCTGCGGCGACTAAGGCGGCGAGGGCTACGCCGCTGGGGGACCAGGCGCGGCGCGTGTCCCACAGCCAGCCGCCAAGGGCGCGCAGAGCGCGCTGGGTGAGAGTGGGGCGCTCGGGGACGATCAGGACGATGGGCTGGGCGTCGCGGCGGCGGGTGCGCGGCATGTGGACGGTGCGGGTGCTGCCGTAGGGGATCTTCGCGGCGCGGGATCGCTTGGGCATCGGACGGGTTCCCTTTCAGCGGGTGGGGAGGGAGGCGTGGGTGCCGTGGCGTCCGGCCCGGCGGCCGGCGACGGTGGCGTGGGTCGACTGCGGGGCGGCGTAGCGCCAGCGCGTGCCGAGGGACTTGGCCGCGTACATGGCCTCGTCCGCGGCGCGCAGCCGGGCAGCGAGGGGGAGGCCGGGGCGGTCGTCGGGGCGGCAGATGCCGATGGAGACCTGCGGCACGAGGGCGGTCGAATCGTTGATGTCGACGGACTGCTGCAGCAGGTGGACCAGGTCGTGCGCGGTTGCGTTCGTGCTGGAGTCGCCCAGGTCGGCGACGGCGGCGAACTCGTCGCCGCCCAGGCGGCCGGCGAACCCACCGAGCTCGGTGCACCACTGCTGCAGGCGCTGGCCGACTGCGGCGAGCAGGGTGTCCCCGGCGGCGTGGCCGTGGCTGTCGTTGACGTGCTTGAAGTGGTTGAGGTCCAGCAGCAGGACGCTGATGCCGGGCCGGGTCGTGGCGCGCAGGGCGCGGCTGGTGAAGGCGTCGCGGGTGGGCAGGCCGGTGAGCGGGTCGGTGCGGGCGACGCGCAGTCGCCGCGCCATCCACAGGCTGTGGGTGGCCCAGCCGAGCAGGGGCAGGGCGAGGGCCGGAGCCGTCAGGTCGGTCACGGGGTGAACTCCTTGTCTGTGTCAGGGGTGTTGGCATCTGGGTAGGCGCACAGGACGCAGGTGCCGAGCGAGGGCGGAATGCAGTAGCCGACATCCAGCAGGCACTGCGGGCAGGTGCGGCGGGCGAGCATCGCCAGCGCGAGCGCGCCCCACTTGCGCGACGTCATGGGTCGTACGGGCTTGGCGGCGGCGACCTGGTAGAGGTAGGCGACGCGGGCGTGGCCGCGGTGGGTGTAGCGCAGGACCTGCGCGGCCACGCGCTGCCCGCCGGGTCGCAGGCCCTGGGCGCGCAGTTGGCGGCGGGTGGCGAGGCCGTCGGGGGCCATGCGCCAGGGGAAGGTGGGTATCCCGTGCACGGTGCCGTTCGGGTCGTAGCACTTCGCGTACGCCAGCCCCATCAGCTCTCACCGCCTGCGGTGGCTGCCTTGGCGGCATCGCGGATGCGGCCCGCGCGGGCGGCGCCAACCCCGTAGGTGTTCATGAGCCAGGTGGCCGATGGTTCGCTGCCGTCGGCGGCACGCTTCTGCGCGGCTGCGATCAGTTCTTCGTCGGTTGCCCTGCCGGTGGACTTCGCTTCGGTGCGCTGCGCGGTGCGCCGGGCGGGGCTTCCGGTCTTGCGTGGCGTAGGGCTACCTGAAGGGGCTGCCGGGGGCAGCGTGGTAGGGCTTCCGGAAGGGGGTACCGCGTGCAGGCGAGTAGGGCCTTCCGCCGTGTGGCCGGTAGGGCCGTCCTCGGTGTCGCCGGTAGGGCGTTGCGCGACGTGGGCGCCTGGCGTGGATTCGGGTCCATTGCCGATGAGTTGGTGGACGCGCCAGACGACGATCGGGGCGATAGACGCGGTCAGGATGATCAGCCACCAGGCCGGGCGCCCACCGTGGTCGACGCCGAACATGCCGCGCTCAGCGAGGTGGTAGACCGCGTTGGTGCCGATCATCACGGCGAGCGCCGCCTTGACGTCGCGGCTGCGGTGGAAGGCGGTGACCGCCCACACGTCGATCGTGACGGGCAGCAGCGCGGCCACCGCGCCGGGCCAGCCGACCATGTGCGCGAGTTCGTACTCGCCGGAGGCGGTCAGGCCGACAGCCGCGCACAGCGCCGCCCACGGCGCCTTCGTCCACGCCCAGGCCGCGAGACGGGCGCGATACCGGCCGCGCTGGACTTGCTGTGCCTGACGGGCGGCTTCGAAATCACGCTCCGCGCGGTGGTGAAGGACGTCGGCGTCGTAGCGGATCAGCTTGGCCTGCCGCCGCGCTTCCGCGACGACGCGACCCGCTTCCGCTCCGACCTGCTCGCGCAGCTGGCGCGCCTCATTCGCGATGCGGTCGGCGGCTTCGCGGATGCGGGTGGCCTCCGCGTCGGCCTGGTCGCGGACCGTCCGAGCCCCCGTGTGTGCGGTCTCCCGCAGGGCCTGCGCGTCCTGGTCTGCGGTCGACCGGATGCGCGCCGCCGTCTCGATGGCCTCGCGGTGCAGCTGGTCGACGAAAGCGCGGCGCCGGGTGACGAAGTCCTCGACTTCCTCCCGCATCGCTTCAGTGCGCTGCGCGGTGCTCTGCAGCTCGCGTGCTGCCAGGTCCCGGCGCTCTGCTGTCTCCTTCAACTCACCCTGAAGCAGGGCGAGTTCGGCGGCAGCGTCTCTTTGCGTCGCGGAGGCTTGAGTAGTTGCGTTTGTGAGGACCTGGTCGGCGTCCTGCCGCGTGGCAGCGAGCAGGGCAGCCGCCTGCTCTTCGGCCTCCGCGACCAGGTCCTTCGCGCGGTGCTCTGCCTCATCGATCAGTTGCTGAGGCGAGGGCTGGACGGAGGCCGTGGTCTTGGCCGGCGTGCGGCGTTTGGTCGTACCACGGGTGGTCATCGGCTCACCCGAGGCCGTTGCTGAGGCCGGAGGCGAGAGAGATGACTGTCTGGGAGACGGCGTCCTTGAGGCCGTCGGCGAAGTCGCCGGTCAGGTAGAGGCCGATCACGACGCCCAGGAACAGGGTCGACCAGCGGTGGTCGGTGAAGTGGCAGAGCATCCCGGCGATCAGGAGCAGCAGGAGCAGGACCGAGACGGTCACCGCGGGGGCTGCGGCGGGGGCTGCGAGCAGGAGAGGGGCGGACACTTCGGTACTCCTTCAACGGGAGTGGGGGGAAGGGAAGTCGGCGGAGGTGGTGGCCCGCCCGGCGCGGGACGGCGAGGTCGACCGCGCGGGGCGGGCGGCTGCGGGCGGCAGGGCGGCTACTGGCGGCCGGTGCGTCGCTCGAACACGCCGATCGTCAGGTCGATCAGGACGGGGTCGGTGCAGTAGCCGGCGTAGGCGCCGTTCGCGTGCCAGACGTACCAGCGGCAGCCGAGGACGCCCGGGGTGCCCGCGCAGACAGCGAGGTAGGCACGGCGGCGGATGAGCGGGACGTCCGGGAACGTGACGGACTCCGGCAACGGGGGCGGGGTGGTCATCAGGCCACCTCGTCCTGGCCGTGCGCGAGCTGCCGGAGCCGGTCCGCGGAGGGGGCGAGGTCGCTGGGCGTGCAGTCACCCAGGCAGACGTCGCGGTTCTCGTCGACGTGCTGCAGCTCGCGGGCGAGCAGGTAGTCGTCGCACACGTTCAGCTCGCGATAGTCGCCGCACACGCACGGGACGATCAACGTCCACTGCGGGACGGGGAGTTCGCCGGGCGTGGAGGTCAGGGTGTGGTGCAGCCAGGTGCCCTCTTCGAGGTACGTGACCGCGCTCGGGGCGATGGCCCACTCGTGGTCGATGCCGTCGACGTAGAGCGCGGGGTAACCGGCCCACTCGCCGGCCTGCACGACGCGGGCGAGGGTGTCGGGGAAGGCGTCCTGCGTCTGGTCGTCGGCCAGTCGCACGGCCATCCGCGCCTGAGCCTCGATTCGCTCGCGCCGCTCCCGCTCCCACTCCAGCTCGATGGCTTCGCGAGACTGGGCGGCGAGGGCCAGGAGTCGGCGCAGCCGGGTTTCCGCGCGGGTCGTGATGTCGGTCATCGGGAAGTTCCCTTCAGGCGGGCCGGGTAGCAGATGTGGGTGCGAGCCGCGCGGTGGGCGGCGCGCAGGTTGCGGTGGGCGGGGTGCCAGCCGCAGCCGGGGCAGCGGGGGCGGCGCGTGCTCATGCGATCCGCCTCCCGACCAGGGCGGCCGTGCCGGTGGCGATGCCGGTGCCGCTGTCCGTGCCGGGGGCAACGGCGGCGAGCGCGGTGTCGGTGAGCTGCGGGGCGTACTCCGGCAGGGCGTCCAGCTGGTCGAGGGTGTCGATCAGCACCGTCAGCGGCAGCGCCTGGCCGTCGTAGTGCGCGACCACCGCAGCGCGGGCGGCGACCAGGAGCTCGGCGTGGTCGTGCCGGAGTGCGGCGAGCTGCCGTCGGAGCTGAGAGTTGCCGCGGGTCAGGGAGTCGAGTGTCGGCTCCGTGCGGCGTGCGGAACGTGAGGGAGTCCGGGTGGACATGAGACGTGGAACCTCCAGAATCAGGGCTGTCGGGCGTATGCGGGCAGCACCGGGCCAGGCCGGGTACGTCCGACAGCCGGAGAAGGAAGGGGAGTTGGAGGGGGCGCGGGGTCAGCGCCGGTAACGGCCGCTCCATGCACGGCCGTTGTCGCTGGCCAGCGAGCGCGCCACCACGGCGCACACCGCGAGGGACAGCGCGACGGTGGCCACGGCCGCGGCGACCACAGCGACCGAGAGCAGCAGCGCGACCAGGACCACGCCGACGACCAGGAAGCCGAGCACGCCCACGGCGAGCATGGTGCCGGGCGACTTGGCGGACCTGCGGAACGGGGCGGCCGGGGTGAGCGCGTGTGCGCAACTGCACGCCGGGGCCAGGCCGTTGTGCACCTGGCCGGGGAGGGCGATGGGTGCCGGGGCCGGCGGGGCCGACGACACGTACGTGCGTCCCGCCGCGTCCGTGAGCAGGTAGGGCTGTCCGGGCTGCAGCGGCACCGGAAGGTTCAGCTCGCTCATGCCGCTGCCCCCTTCCCCGCCGGCTGGCGGCGCAGGGCGCGCCGCTCTCGCGAGGTGAGCCCGCCGAAGACGCCGAACGCCTCGTTGTCGGCCAGTGCCCGTGCCAGGCATGCCCCGCGGACCGGGCACCTGCCGCACACTGACTTCGCGCGGCCGATCTGCGTCGGGTGGTCGGAGTAGAAGAGTTCCGGGTCCTCGCCGACGCAGGCCGCGCCGTCCAAGACGGGGATGTCCAGGTTGAGCCGGTCAGCCGGCGAGGACGGCAGCATCTGCAGGTGCGGGTGCCTGCTGCCGCGCAGAGCGCGCAACGGTGTGCAGGCCATCAGCGCACCTCCGCCCGCTCGACGCGTGCGGCCGGTGTCCACTCGAAGCCGCACGATCCGCACTCCTCGCGTGCCGCGTGGCAGCGGGAGACGTACACGGTGCGGCGGCAGCGCGGGCAGCTCGCCTTACGGCACACGGGGCGCGGGTCGTAGAACGGTGCCGCGGCCATCACACGCGCTCCGGCTCGGCCGAGGAGGCGGGCGCGGCGTCGACGTCGGTGATGGGCGCATAGACGTTCACCCGCAGGTCACCGACGGTGCCGGAGGCCTCGAAGCACCAACTGCCGCACCCCCACGGGATCAGGTGCGTGTCGGCGCCCATGGCATGAGCCAGGCGGGCGACGGCCGGGAACCGGACCCCCGGCACGGCCGGCTCGTACGACGGAAGCTGCAATCCGACATGCCGGTTGTCGGAGATCGTGATGTAGAGCTCCGGAAGCTCGGGAACGCCGTCCAGGAAGTCCGCGAGCTGGTGCAACACGTGCGACGGGGAGCTGGGAGCCGGTTCATCCGGCCGGGATACGACCGCGACCTCGGCAGTACTCTCGTTGAGCATCGTTGAACTCCTCAGAGCAGGGATTCGATGCGTCGGCCTCGGCAGGGGTATGAGAGGTGCTCCAACACGTCTCAGCCCGTTTCTGCCGGGGCCGTTCTGTCTCACCAGGTTGGATCTGTTCTGTACGCGCGACCAATGACGGTCTGTCATATCGCCGCTGTCTCACGGGTTTCCCACCCGCTCTCAACATGGTGCACCTAGTGCACCAAGCTTGGCAATGGGTCTCCCTCGATTGGGTGGGACAGGGTTCGTCGGCAATGTGATGCACTAGGTGCGACGGCCTAGGCGAAGGTGTGGTGCATGACCGAGTTTCGGGGCAAGCCGGCGTACCGGCAGCTTGCCGAGTCCCTGCGGGGACGCATCGAGAACGGCGAGATCCCGAACGGCGCTTCCCTGCCGTCGGCTGCCGCGCTGATGAACGAGTTCGGCGTGTCCAGCACCGTGGTGAAGAACGGGATCAGCGTGCTGCGGGCCGAGGGCCTGGTCGTCGGGCACCAGGGCAAGGGCGTCTTCGCCCAGTACCCGCCCGTGACGGCTCCCCCGTCGTGGGCCCCGCCGGTGGTCGACGCCGCACATGCCCTCGCGGACCTGGTCCAGGAGATCGCGGAAGGGCGTCCGGTGGAGCCGGCCAGGGCGAGCAATGCGGTGGCCGCCTGGCGTTCGGCGAGCGAGCAGTTGCCGGAGTCGCTGCGGGGCGGCTCGGTCGACGGCCGCTGAAAACACGACCGTGAAGGGCGGGGATGGCGATCGTGAGTGGGCTTGCTCCTGAGACGGAGGAGACTCCCCGCGCAGCAGGATGGTTTCCCGGTCGCCGCTCTGACACCAGCGGCTGGCGGACTCGCTTCGAAGAGACCGGGCTGGCGATGCACGACGCCGCAGACGACTTCCTGAGGGAGTTCGGTGGACTGCAAGTTGGTGCTCACGGCTCGGGGATCACATGCGCTCGCGAGGCCTTCCACCTTGATCCTCTGCTGGTCTGGAACAGCGAAGAGGACCGGTTCGCGGAGTGGGGCGAAGAGATCGGGCGCGCTCTCTTTCCCGTAGGGGAGCTTGATCAGGGCCGCTTCTTCCTCGGGATCGATGAGCAGGCAGAGCTCTACGTAGTGGAGACCTGGGTTGCGAGCTTTGGGCGTCTGCCCGCGGCCATGGACAACCTGGTCCTGGGCGTCATGCCTACACCCGTCGCCTAGGCAGTCATGTCCGCACGCAAGATCGCTTGTGGTCTGGCGCGGCCTCTGCTCGGCAACCTCAGCTCCCGGCTGCCGTTACGGCAGTCCAGGCGTCAGCGATGATCTCGTCCAGCGACGACCGTTCAGGCTTCCAGTCGAGTTCCCGCCGGACCAGCGCGGTGTCGGCCAGCAGCGTTGGAGGTTCCGGCTTCGGCGGGTTGTGGACGACCGAGACCGTGCGGCCGGTGACTCGCTCGGTCGCGGCGACGATGTCGCTGACGCTCGCCCCGGTGGCGCCGACGTTGTACACGGCGTGAGTTCCGGGCTCGCACGCCTGCAGGGCCAGTACGTACGCGCGGGCCAGGTCGTCGACGTGGACGAAGTCTCGTACCGCGGAGCCGTCGCCGTTGATGTCGACGTGCGGGGCCTGCCCGGCCGCGACCGAGAGCGCCTTCGGAATGATCCGCGTCTGGTCCGGGTCGCCTACGCCGGCGACGGCGCCGGAGATGTTGAACGCGCGCAGGATCACCGCCCCTACCGATCCGGTGCTGGTACGGCGGATCAGCGCTTCATCGGCGGCGAGCTTGGTTGTGCCGTACGGCGAGGTCGGCCGGGGCGGAGCCTGCTCATCGATGGGCTGTTGCTCGGGCACGCCGTAGACGGCCGCGGTCGACGCCTGGACGATCCGGATCGGCCGGAAGCCCGTGCGGACGAATTCGGCTTCGCAGGCGTCCAACAGAGCTTCTGTGCCACCGTGGTTGGTGGCTGCGTAGTCGTCGGGCCGTTCGAAGGACTCGCGGACCCGGGTGAGCGCGGCCAGGTGGCACATGGCGTCGACACCGCGGACGGCCTCGCGCAGCTGCTCCGGGTGGAGCAGGTCGGCATGCACGGTGTCGGCGACCGGGGCAGGCGGAAGTGGGGCCCCGGCCTCGCGGTGAGTCATCGCGATCACGTCATGGCCGGCCTCAGCGAGCCGCCGTACAACGGCGTTGCCTACGAAGCCGTACGCACCCGTCACCAGTACACGCAAGGTTCCTCCTCAGCCGGCGAGCAAGAGCTTCCGATGCTGCCACGCCAAGTCAAGGCATGCGGCGGCGGCCGGGGCCAGTGGCTCGGAATCCAGCAGCCGCCTCACGTTGGCCTCGGTGAACGGAATGCCCGCGGCTCCGTCGGTGGCGCTGCTGGAGACGACAGAGCCTTCGGTGTTCTGGCTGACCATGGTGTCGAAGACGCGGTCGTAGACGTCTGCGTCGATCACGACGACGGCGAGGATCTCGCCCGCCAGCGTCAGCGGGTCCAGGCCGATCCCGAGGGCGTAGGCCTGCAGCTTGCCCGTCCGACGCGCGTCGTTGAGCGACTTGAAGGGCTCGGTGCCGTCGTAGTCGATCGGCTCGCCGCTGCTGCCGTCGGCCTCGGGCATGCCGAGGAACTCCTCCGCGTACTCCCGCAGCATGTTGCGCCAGAGGTCGAAGTCGTTGGCCTGGTCCCAGGGCATGACCGACGACGGCTGGAACACGCCCGCGGGCATGATGTGGTAAGTCCCGCCTGCCACCGCGACGTTGGCCGCCGACCGGTGATGCAGGACGAACGATGCGCCCTCGCTGCCGCGTCGGATGGTCAGCGTGTCGATGGACGGCAGCAGCGGGCGGCGGGCCAGGTCGAACGGGTCGCCAACGAGTGAGCGGAAGGGCAGATCGTCCCAATGCGGCGCCTGCAGCCAGGCCGGGTCGCCGCGGGCGGCGAGCCAGGCGCCGGCCAGCTCATGGGACACGCCTTCGCATACGTCGACCATGTCGAAGTACGTGGTGTAGCCGAAGGCCATGCGTGCGGCGTCGCCGGCCCACTCGGTGCCCATTAGACGGAAGCTGGGCCGGTTCTCGAAGAGCGACGGCTTGTCCACGGCACGGATGGCGTGCGAGTAGCGGTCGTACCGGCCTCCGCGCGCGGACAGCGGCCGTATGGCCTCGGCTTCCGACTCCGACCCGACCACGGTCGGCGGCGGCACCTGGTTGAGCCACGAGAGGTCCACTGCAGCGAGGTCGAAGGGCGCCAGCGCCATCCATCCCGGCCGCGTCAGCACCGGGCTGTTTCCGGCCCGCTCGAACTGCGGGTACAGCGCTGCCGCAGCGGCGGTCAACTCACTGCGTTGCCGGTTCAGTTCACGACGCACCAGCCGCCACCGCCGTTGATCCTCTACGGCGTCCTGCGGCTTCCCGGCGTCTCCGGCCAGGCGCACCGCGTACTCGCCGCGGTCGGACATCGCCGCGGGCAATAGCCCCAACTCATCCTCGGGCAGGCCCAGGACTCCGGCTATGCGGCGCAGCTCATCCACGTCCCGGATCGACCGCTTCCCACGTTCGAGCAGCGACACGTACGACTGGTCGTAGCCGAGCAGGCCGGCGAGGTCCTGCTGCTTCAGGTTGTGCGTGGCGCGGTAAGCCCGCAGCGCCTTGTTCAGGTTCGACCCGTCCGGCGGCGCCTGGTGCTGGCCAGCCTCGTACAGCCATGGCACCGACTCAGGTGCTGGCGCGGCGGCCGTCGGGGGCGTGTCCCGCACCGCCCGCTCACATGGCCCGCAGACCGTGCCATGGTTTGCGCGGCTTAACCGTGCGCCGCATCGGGCGCAGACCCTGCCGCCGGTCGCTGTGACTGTCATGGAACCTCACCCCGTCGTGATCGTGCGAGCTCGATGTGGTGACGCACGAACAGCATGCCGTCCGCGCTATGGATCGCGCGAGAGAGCCCAGTTGCAGATCGGCTGCTACTTCCGAGCCTGCCCGATCAGTAGCTTTCATCGATGCCCCACATCCCAACCTCCTCAAGCGTGCCGAGATCCGGCAGGCCAACACGCTTTCCAACTGTGTTGATGCCTGGCGGGGCTCCGCGTACAGGGGCGTTCACCTGCATTCATGGGCGATCGGCTGCCGCCTGGGTCTCGACTGAACGCCTTGACTACATTCCGTGATCGCGCGCCCGGCTTCAACAGGCAAAGCGGGCACCGCTGGTTGGTCCCGCAGTCGAGGGGCCATCATCTTGGGTGCTCCGGGGCTGATTGCGTGAGAACTGAGAGGGCGCCGCAGCGGACCGTGAGTGGCCTCTGATTTTCGTCTCCGCTGCTGCCTGTGCTTCCCCGGAGGGAGTGGCACAGGCCTGGCGCGCCGTCTCGTCCCCTGCTCACCCGGTGGTCATTTGGATCCGGGCTGACCGATCGGCCGCGAAAGGTGCCAGGTGTTTGATCCGCCTGCTGGTCGTTGAGTTCGCCGACGGGGTGGTGCTGCTTCCGCGGTGCGCCTCACGAACAGGCGGTGGTGTCGCTGTACTCGTAGTCGAGTCCTAGCTGGCCTACGGAGTCGTGGTTGTTGGACAAGGCTGCATACTCCTCGCGAGCATCAGGGATCCGGTTCAGAACGCGATTCTGCCCGAGGCTCCACCAGACGTCATCGTCTCGGAACGTAAGAGTGTGATCGCCAAACGGCCTGTCGTTGACCTTTACTCCAAAATCTACCGTGACCTTGGTGCAGGGAAATAGAACCCCAATCTTGTAATACCCCGTGAGTCGTCGTCGACCTTTCTGGTCTTTATCCTCGACTTTGATTAGCGTGTTATACATAGCCAAGATGCTATGGTTTTCCACTCTCAAGGACGAGAAATTCCTGTCACCCTTCTGTTGGAACAAATACCAGGTCACCTTTCGCGGGTTGATTTCCTCCTGTACTTGTTCCGCTTTACGTTGTGCCGCATCGGCGTCGGATTTTGCGATCAATGAAAATGCAAAAGAGGCGGCCGTGAAGAAAACGATGACCACACCTCCAACCACTTCAAGAATGCGGAGTCTGCGATCAGGATTTGACACCACAGCCTACTCTCTCACGTGCTTCAACTGCACGAACTAACGATGCGCTGTGTCGACTCCACTTGCTAGCTGTGTGTTTCAAATTCGCTCAGCTGGAGCACATTCAGATTGGTTCCAAACCTCCGGCTGGGGTCCGATCTCGCGGCGGGCAGAACCATCTGCCTCAAGAAGCATCAAGTTCGGCCCCGCCTCCTCGCTCACTGGCACAATGCCTCGCCATGGATGGGGATGCGTGGGCCGGCCTGGTTGGTGCTGTCCTAGGCGCGATCGGGGGGTACGTCAGTGGCAGAGCTCAGGCGCGCGGCACTGTCGAAGGAGTACAACTGCAGCTATCTGGTCAGCGGGCGGAGGCGCTGTGGCAGGCGGAGATTGATGCGTGTGCCCTGTTCGTGGATGCCTGCAACCGAGCCCTCTTCAAGCTGGGGCAGGTGTTGGCCTTCGGGGGGCTGGAGCCAGACCAGGAAGCACAACTTGGCGTCTACGGCATCGGCCCCCGCGACCAGCTTGTCCGGGAACTGCGAGAAATCCAGGACGAGTGCGCCTTGCGTGAGGTCGCGCTCCGTCTCCGTATGCCCTCAGCCTCGGCGAAGAGTGCCAGGGCCGTTGGTCACGCACTGACGGCGGCGGCAGACAGCATGCTTCGATGGTGTGCTGCACGTGTGGGACGAACCGAGAACGAGCCAGATTGGCGTCGTGATGCGGCAGCCAAGGCTGCCGCATACCGGCAGTTGTTGGATCAGTTCACGACCGCCGAGCAACAGCGCTTCTCAAAATCTCATCTCGGGCCCTGACCTGCTGCTGAACTGTCGGCAGCTGTCGACGTTAGTCATAGTTGCGCACCCTTCCACGCCTCTAGGACGGTACGGGAGAGGGCGCTCGTGCGTTATCGGAGACCATCCAAGGGACCGAGCAGTCGGCGGTTGCGCTCCGACGCATGTAAGAACAGGGAGGGCTGGGGAGTCTGCTTGTAAGACCTGCGGATCAGGCCGGGTGCTGCAACAATGGCCAGTTAACAGGAGGGTAAGCGTGGAGATCAGCGATATCTCGGGTGGCAGTGTCGGTTATTTCTGGGCCTCAAATTCAAAGAGGATCTCCTTCCGTCGTCGCTCAGAAAGTGGGTATCTGAAGCTCAATCCACAAGGACAAGTAGAGATACAGACCCTCGAAGAGTCACCCTACGACAGCTTCGCGAGCGCCTCTACTCCCGGCGTCCCTAAGGCAATCTTCGCCAGCACTCCAGCAGGGGGCGTGCTTGTTGTCGATGTCTTCAGGAGAGCATCGAATATGAGGTGGGGTGGAGGTAAAGCGTCCACTCACTCTTTCTCTGCTCACGGCGCGATCCTGGGTGTAGACGATGAGGCCAGAGATCCTCGTTTCTCATACACGAGCACTTTCATGCCCGGGATTCAGGACTGGGCTGGGGTTCGAACTATCGAAGAACAGCGACAGAGCAATGCATCGCAGCGCATGCAATCGGTGAGCATTGCAGTAAAGAGCGGTGCCCCGCAGCAGGTGGGCCTCAGCGCCTCAACCACCTTTGAATTGTCCTGGCACTGGCAAGTTTCGGGGCCCGCCGACAATAAGAGCGTTTATGCGCCTGTAAGTCTTGCCATAAGGTCGACGCGGCCAAAGAGCTACCGAGATTTGATGTCGCCTTTGCATCGCATACAAGATCTGGTCTGTCTGGCTTTCGAAGGCTTCGTTGCTGCTGACGGTGGCCGCGCATACCTAGTTGCTGAGCCGGACCCTCCCACTTCGCCGACGCTCTGGGATGGACGGTTCATGACGGTTCCAGTTGGGGCCAAGGTGCCCAAGTCGATGACGGAGATTCCTCTATTTTCGCTTGGCGATATTGGTGGAATTGAAGGAATAAAGCGGTGGGTGAAAATCTATCAAGCACACCCTCGTGCAGTGCGCCCTTTCGTGAGTCGCTACCGGCTTGGTGCAGTATCACCCGAGGTGCAACTCATGGAAGTGGCCGCCGGAATGGAGTATTGGGTCGCATCTCATCGTCGCAAGACCACTTGGGCGAAGAATAAACACATTCCCTTAGCTCTGGCAGAAAGAGTCGGCTCGTCGTTCGGTGAATGGGTTAAGGATCCTGAAAAATGGGACACTGCATTCTGGGAAACTTATAATTCGATCAAGCATGAGGCGAAATATGAGCCGGATAGATACATGGTTAGCGTTATGGCGCAGAGCGGTGCGCTGTTGCTCGCTTCCGCGATTCTGAATCGAGTGGCTGGAAATAAGGGGGCCAGTAAACGGATCTTCCGCAGTCATCGGACGATATCGCTGGGCGAGGAGGTGAGTGAGTATGTCTCACATTTCACGCCAAAGCCCGGGCGTAAAAAGGGTCGATGAGGCCGTCCTGACCGTCCCAGCCGCAGAGGAGTCTTCCACTTCACGCCCGCAGCTCGTCAGCACGCCGCATGGGCGGCGCGCGCCCGTGCCGTGCGTGGCCCTTGAAGGAACCAGTAAGAAGGTTGTAACTCAGCCAACGGCGCGAGGGACTGTCTCGCATTGCGCGGACCAGGGATGGATCAATCGCCCTTGACTGCGGCCGCGTACAGCAGCCTGTACCCGATCCGCCCCGGGCGGCAGTGCGTTTCCCGTCATGCCGTATCCGGCGTCAGGGCAGCGCGCCGGCCCCCGGAGCGGTGTGCCGGTCTCGAACGGCGTCACTGAGGCGCTGACAGCCAAGATCCGGACCAGCTGCGGACCAGAAGCCGTAATCTGGGAGAAAGAAGCAGGTCAGGGCCCTACAGCGCAGCCCACTGCAAATCTGCCGGCTCAGCCTACCCAGGTTCGAACCCTGGCGCCGCCACATGTAGGTAGACCCCCTCCGAACTGCGGAAACGCAGAACGGAGGGGTCTCTTTGTGTTCCGGGACGATCTTCGGGTGGAATCGAAAGAGGATGACTTGCCTCATTTTGTTACGCGTGGGTCCCGGGGATGGTCAGGGTTTTCGGGCCATACGCGGGTCAACGCTGGAAGCCGGCCGTCCGAGCAGACACCGTCTTCGGCCGCGAGCCTGTGACCTCCGTGCTCGTGGGGATGAGATGCGGACACCGTTGGGCGGGCGCACGCTGAGGACATGAAGGCCGGTGATCCAGCAGGGCCTCCGGAAGGGCCCCTGCGGCGAGAGCAGCGGTGGGGCGGGCGTTCTCTTGGTCGCGCCGTTGGGGGCTGGGCAGAGGCGCCCTGGCTCTCCGTTACTTGTCCGCTCGGTAGAGCTTGATTTCCTTGTTGACGAAGAGGTGAATGTAGCCGCATCGCCAGCAGATCAAGCCGGTGGCGTTCTCGTCGGCCCATGCCAGCTTCATGAACTCCATGCCGGTGCTGTTGAGCAGGACGTTCCGCTCTCGGAACAGGTCTCCTCGGCAGACCTGGCAGTTGAGCCAGATTTCGCCCAGCGCTGCACGTACCGGCTTCGCCATCGAGTCAACGCCCCCGCCCTCGCCGTTCGTAGTCGAAGTGAACCTATGTCTCCGGCATGCGCATGGCTAATGGCTTTGAGCAAGATCAGAGGTTGGGTCTGATGCAGGGTTGGGTGTCTCGAATTCGATGGGAGTCAGCCGGCCGAAGGATGCTTGTGTAAGCGTAGATCAGAGGGGGTTTCTGTTTGTTTGGGGTGTTTTTGTGGGTGGGTCGCCGGCCTCGGGGATCGCGAACCGGTGGGGCGGACGGTGGCGGGGTCGGCCGCGGGGGTGGGTGCTGTTGTGAACGCGGGGCGGGTTTTCTGTTGGGATGGCGTGGATCCTGTGGCCATTGGCGAACGCCGTGCAACCTTTCGCCGAACGCGTGGGTCTTGCCCCCGCAAGACCCGCAGGACTCCGTCCGTTTCCCCGGTGTTCACAGAGGATCGCCTCCATGTCTTTCTCGCTGTCCGGCCTTCGCACCTCCCGCACTGCTGTCGGCGCGCTGAGCGCCGCCGCCCTGCTCGCGCTCGGCGCGGCGCCCGCTGCGGTGGCCGACGACACCGTGCCCGATCTGTTTCTCGGGGACATCGCCCCGATCGACGGGGTGAAGCCGGGCAGCAGTTTCGACGTGCCGGTCACGGTCACGAACAAGGGACTGAAGGCCGTGGACAAGGCTTGGGTCTTCTATTCCGTCACTCGGGGGCTCGACTTCGCGGCCCTTCCGTCCAACTGCGCTGCTCACCATGTCGTTTCGTACGACGAGATGACGGAGAAGTCGAACGTCGTGTGCGAGTTCGACCAGGAGCTTGAGCCCGAGGTCGGCTACGTCCTGGAGAAGCCGCTCGCGGTCAAGGCCCTGGACCGCGCGCTCAGCGACAACCTGCGCGTGAGCGTGTGGAGCTACGACCCTCCGCTGGACGAGGCCGCCACGAAGCCCGTGCAGGGGACCGCGCCCGCGGTGAAGCTGGTCGAGCGGTCCGGCGAGAGCGATGTCGTCGACGGTCCCGTCGAGGTGCCGGTCACCTCCGACAACACGGCCGACTTCAAGGTCGCGGGCGCCCATCTGAAGGGGCGCGTCGGTGACACGGTCACCATGGACGTGAATTTCACCAACGCCGGGCCCGCCTGGGTGCTGCGTCCGGAGGCGAAGCCGCCCCTGCGTGTCGCCGTCAAGATTCCCGCCGGAATGTCGGTCGTGAAGACGGACGGTTTCTGCAGCGCCAAGGCCGGCTCCGGGCCCGGGGTCTACAGCTGTGGCACCGCTCAGCGCTGGGTGGACGAGGGCCTGGTCACCGGGTACACCTTCAAGTTGAAGATCAACAAGAAGGTCGCGGGCGCCAAGGGCTCGATCGCGCTCCCCGACGAGTCACGGCCGTTCGACGTGAACAAGGCGAACGACAAGGCCGACATCACCCTCGACGTGACAGGCGGCGGCTCGACCGGCGGGTCCACCACGGGCGGTTCCGGTACCGGAGGCTCCTCGTCCAGCGGCGGTTCCACCGGCGGTTCCACGGGCGGCTCGTCGTCCACCGGCGGCTCGGGTTCCGCCTCGACCGGTGGCTCCGCGTCGACCGGCGGTACGGGCGGCTCGACGACCACCGGGGGCGACCTGGCCTCCACCGGCTCCGGCCCGGCCCTCCCGCTCGCGGGCGCGGCAGCCGCCGCCGTCGCGGCAGGCGCGGCCACCGTCCTCGTCGTACGCCGCCGCCGTGCCCAGAGCCGCGTCTGACCCACGGGTGCTCCGCGCACGCCCGTCCACAGGGCTCTGCACGCGACCGTCCACACCTGCTCCACGCCAGCCCGAGTGTGCCCGGTACGGCTCCCGCCTCACCGGGCACACTGATCCCATGTCATCCCGCCGCCGCAACTGCCCCGAGTGCCGCCGTGAGATCGCCGTCGTCGCGGGACGGTTCGCCCGGCACGACCCGCCGGGCGCGCGGGGGAGCGGCGAACTGGTCTCCTGCCCAGGGTCGCGCCGACAGGCACAGCTCGGCGCGGCCCAGCCGGCCCTGGACGGGTACGTCGTGCCCGAATGCCCCGGGCAGCTCCCGCTGTTCTGACCCTGGGAAGCAGAAGCAGAAGCAGAAGCAGAAGCAGAAGCAGAAGCAGAAGCAGAAGCCGTGGGGGCAACCGCACCCGCACCCCCAACCGGGCCCGTCAGAGCTGCCGTACGTCCATACGGCTCACCAGACCGTCCCCGCCGAACGAGTACACGTGCTCCACCGTCCCGTCCGCCCACTCGTCGCCCGTCGCGGTCCGCTGCCCCGGCCGGACGGTGGCGACGACTCGCGTGCCGTCCGTGTCGAGGCTCAGCCCCTCCAGCCGTACCAGCGGATGTCCGGCCGCGAACTGCCGGGTCCAGTAGGCGCGGACCTCCTCGTGGCCGTGCAGACGGATGCCGTCGAGGACGTTCGGCCAGTCCACGTCCGGGGACAGACAGTGCGGGACGAACGTGTCACGTCGGTCGGTGGAGAAGACCTCGTACATCCTCCGCAGCAGAGCTTCCTGGGCGGCCGAAACCTCGTCGGCCGCGGCCCCGCTCAGTTCCCCGCCACCGATTTGACCGCCACCGAGACCGGCGCCGATCCGCTGACCAGCTCCAGCGACAGTCCGGCCGTCGCCGGAGTGTCCAGCAGTTCCGCGAGGACCGCCGCGACATCGTCCCGGGGGATCGTGCCGCGCCCGGTGGACGCCTCCAGGCGTACGAGACCGGTGCCGGCGTCGTCGAGCAGGCCGCCGGGGCGCAGGATCGTCCAGGCCAGTGCCGTACGACCGCGTACGTACGCGTCGGCCTCGCCCTTGGCGCGCAGATAGATGTCGAAGACACCGTCGCCCGGGTGCGCCGGGTCCGCACCCATCGAGGACACCACCACATACCGTCGTACGCCCGCACGCTCGGCCGCCTCCGTGAAGAGGACGGCCGCGCCGCGGTCCACGGTGTCCTTGCGGGCCGTACCGCTGCCCGGGCCCGCGCCCGCCGCGAAGACGGCCGCGTCCGCACCCTGCAGATGGGCGGCGACCTCCTCCACCGACGCCGACTCCAGATCGCACAGGACCGGCTCGGCGCCGGCCGCCCGCAGATCGTCGCCCTGCTCGGAACGGCGGATGATCCCCGCGACCTCGTCACCGCGCGCGGAGAGCAGCCGCTCCAGCCGCAGCGCGATCTGACCATGACCTCCAGCGATGACAATGCGCATGTTTCCGACCGTACGCCCGACCGGACTCAATCGCCGCACAACCCTGTGGACAACTCATGGGTCACATGAATGATCACACGATCGCATGAGTGCGGGGAGCGCTGGAGTGCGCCGACATGCACCATCTGCACGGCGCCCCCTGGCGTCCTGAGCGGCGTCCTGAGAGACGTCCTTGAGGAGACCGTCATCACTGCCATACGCAAGACCGTCATCGCGAACGGCTGTGCCGTCGTCCTGCTCACCACGGCGGCCGCCTGCGGCACGGTCGAGAACCTCACGGCGGGACAGAAGGTGGATCACGCCGTGGATCGGCTCGGTGAACAGAAGTCGCTCGCCTTCGCCCTGAGCCTGGACGCCGACCCCGATGCCCTCACGTCGCTCATGGGCGAGGCGGGTTCCGACGAGGAACTGCCCCCGGAGTTCGCGAAGGTGCTCACCGGGCTGAGCATCGACGTGTCCGTCAAGTCGAAGAAGGCGTTGGCGGATTCCGGCGAGAAGGACCTCGTCGGGACGAGCGTCAGGATCGCGGGATCCGAGGGCCTCATGGCCGAGTACCGGGTCGTCGGCGGCTCCACGTACTACCGCGCCGACATGAAGGCCTTCGGCAAGGTGATGGGCGTCCCCATGCCGTCGGCCGACGAACTTCCCGAGAGTGAGAAGGAGTTCAGGGCTGTCCTCGAAGGGGACTGGGTCAAGGTCGACAACGGCGACCTGAAGAAGGCCGCGGAAAAGTCCGCCGCGGGAGCGGCGGACTCCGACAACGCCCAGGCGTCCGGAGGTTCCGGAGGTTCCGGCGGTTCCGGCGGTTCCGGCGGGTCCAGCGGCTCCGGCGAGGACGCGATCGACGCCAAGACCCAGCAGAAGATCCTCAAGGCCGTGCGAGGTGTCGTCGCCCACAAGGTCACCTTCAGCAACAAGGGAGGCAAGGACGGCACCGAACGGATCGTCGCCAAGGCCAACTTCCGCGACCTGCTCACCGGCCTCTTCGACAAGCTCAGGCCGCTGGAGGGCGACCTCCCGCCGGGCGCCGAACTCCCCACGGCCAAGGACCTGAAGGACGCCCCGAACAAGAAGGTCGCGGTCGACTTCACGCTGAAGAACGGCGACCTGACCCGGATCAAGGTGGACCTCGCCGTCCTCGCGGACGACCCGAAGGCGGCCGAGCTGCCCCTGGTCCTGAGGTTCGACAAGGCGGGCGATGTCAGCGCCCCGTCCGGCGCCACCGAGATTCCCGCGGACAAGGTCACGGGGCCGAACAGCCCGCTCGGCAGCGTTCTTGGAGGCGGCGTCCTCTGAGCTGTGCCCAGGTGCCGTGAACGGGGGGTACGCGCGAACGGCCTGGCGCCTTCCCGCTGCACTCGCCGCTCGGTGCGTAGGACGGCGGCTACGCGCGCGTGGACCGCAAAAACGCTCCACGCGCGCGTAGCCACCCACAGTTGCGCCACCACCCGCGGTTGCGCCCCGCCACCCACCACCCCGGGCGCTCGCTGATCGGTACGCCCCAGGCACGCCCCAGATACGTCGCGTGCCGCCTACGACGACTCCACCCGCCCCTGACGCGGCAGATCCAGCGCCGACCCCGCGGCCGAGCTGCAGTACTCCCGCACCGCACTCGTGCGTGCCACAACCCGCCCCCGGTGGACGACGATCCGGCTGTACGCGAGCGACAGCACACCCGCGAGCCGGTCCCCGCGCACGGCGAGCAATTCGGCGGGAAACCCGGCTTCCACCCGCACCTCGGGCAGCCCGAGAGCGGCCCGCGCGGCGGAACTCACCATGTCGTACGCGTCGTCGGGGCGCAGCCCGTAGCGCGAGGCCAGCAGGTACGCCGCCTCCAGCGGATCCCCGCGTCCCACCGGGTTCGCCACGTCGCGCACGGCACCGCTGCCCGCGGCGACCAGGACCCCGGCCGCTCGCAGCAGCCGTACCGGAGCCGTTCCGCGCCCGTCGACGCCCCCGCACCCGCCCTGGGGCAGGCAGACGACGCTCACCCCGGCCGCCGCGAGCCGGTCCGCGACCCGCGACGCCGCCTCGGCGGGCAGGCGGCCGAGCCCACCGCACGGGCCGAGCGTCACTCCGGGGCGCAGCCCGCCCGCCATCGCCGCGAGCCGCCCGAGACGGGCGGGGTCGTGACCGTCCGTGTGCAGGTCGACGGCGCAACCGTGTTCAGAGGCCAGTTCGAGGACGGCCTCCGTGTACCCCGTCGGGTCGGGGTCGGCGTCCGGACAGCCGCCCACCACGGAGGCGCCCATCTTGACCGCGTCCCGGAGCATCGCGAGTCCGTCCGCCCCTGCGACTCCCGTCAGGACCCGGGGCATGGCCACCGTCGTCAGCTCGGCGAGACTGCGCAGCGACCGCCGGACCTGGAGCACCGCCGCGAGCGCGTCGAGTCCCTGTACGTCACCGACGTGCACGTGCGAGCGCAACGCGGTTGCCCCGTGGCCGAGTTGCAGCAGCGCGGCCTCGGTGGCGCGGCGCTGGACCTCCTGGGCGTCGTACGAGAGGGGACCGTCGCCGTCGGCCGAGAGGGCCGTGTCGCTGTGGGCGTGCGGCTCGACAGGGGCCGGCAGGAGCAGATAGCCACTGAGGTCCACACGCGTGCCGGGTTCTTCCGGGACGCCGGCCCCGGAGGACGCCAGGCTTCCGGCGGTGCCGACCGCCTCGATGCGTCCGCCGCCCAGCCGCACATCCACGGTCCGGCCGTCGGTGAGCCGCGCTCCACAGAGCAGAAGGGCGGCCGTGTCGGTCTGTCCCGAGGAGGGGGACGGCTGCGGCTGACTGTCGGGCATCGCGCTCCTGGGGGCTCGGGGGCGGCTGCTGGCAGGGCGGCTGCGGGGCGTGCGGAGAGCGGGACGGAGGGATGGCGGCACGGCAGGACCTGAGAGGAACGTGGCACAAGATCACGCAGCGTGGGTCGAGCCTAGGACGGCGATCCGTCCGCAGCGGGGAGGAGCGAAATAGTCGTACCGGCGAGGTCAGGCGGCGTCAGACGGCTGTACGGAGGCACGAAACGCGCGCTGTACGGAGGCACGAAACGCGCGGCTGTGCGGAGGCACGAAACGCGCGGCTGTGCGGAGGCACGAAACGCGCGGCTGTGCCGAGGACCGACCGCCCGCCCGTACGCAGTCACGGAACGCGAGGTCCTGCACAGGCAGCACCCCAGCGCAGCCACGAACACAGGCATCTCACTGCGGCCGTGCCCAAGGCACCCCGCCTCGGCCGGACACAAGCACCCCACCGCGGCCCTGCCCAGGCGCCCCACCTCGGCCGGACACAGGCACCCCACCTCGACCATGCCCAGGCACCCGCGCGCGCAGCGCGGCGACCCCGCCACCCGGTCGCGCACGGCCATGATTCCTGTGTGATTCCTGGTGCGTGAGGGGCTGTTGGAACGCCCGGAGAACGGCGGGGAACAGGTCGGGGCGGGTGGCACGAAACGGATTTGGGCGATCGGCGGCCGAGCGTGTAATGTCTTCATCGCTCGCCCCAATAGCTCAGTCGGTAGAGCGTCTCCATGGTAAGGAGAAGGTCTACGGTTCGATTCCGTATTGGGGCTCTGGTGTGGGAGGTTCCCGTCGCAAGGCGGGGACCGATCGCATCAAAGCGGTGTAGCTCAGTCGGTAGAGCAAGCGGCTCATAATCGCTGTGTCACCGGTTCAAGTCCGGTCACCGCTACTGACAGTAGCCGATTGTGGGGTCGGTCCTTCGATCGGCTACTCTTTTATGCGTTAAACCTGTCCCATCCGTTCGTCAAGGAGCACTCCTGTGGCTGCCACCGACGTCCGCCCGAAGATCACGCTGGCCTGCGTGGAGTGCAAGGAGCGGAACTACATCACCAAGAAGAACCGGCGTAACGACCCGGACCGACTGGAGATGAAGAAGCACTGCCCGCGTTGCAACGCGCACACCGCGCACCGCGAAACGCGATAAATCAGGCTCGTACGCGAGGCCGTCCCCTTAGCGGGGGGCGGCCTCGCGTCGTTGGAGCCCCTGCTCTGTTCTGTGTCACGTTCTGTGCTGTCCGGCGTCCGTTGGGCCGGCTGCGCGAGTCGGGACATCAGCGAAGACAACCAGGAGGTGCCGAGCCATGGCGCTCGACCAGTCCTTCGTCGGGCGGTCCTACCCGCCCACCGACCCCTACGAGGTCGGCCGGGAGAAGATCCGCGAGTTCGCCGAGGCCGTGGGGGACACCAACCCCGCGTACACCGACCCGGAGGCCGCCAAGGCGCTCGGGTACGCCGATGTGATCGCCCCGCCCACCTTTGTGTTCGCGATCACGTTCAAGGCGGCCGGCCAGGTCGTCCAGGATCCTCAGCTGGGCCTGGACTACAACCGGGTGGTGCACGGCGACCAGAAGTTCGCCTACTCCCGGCCGGTGCGCGCGGGCGACCGCCTCACGGTCACCTCGACCATCGAGGCGATCAAGTCCATGGCGGGCAACGACATCCTGGACGTCCGCGGCGAGGTCCACGACGAGGCCGGCGAGCATGTGGTGACTGCCGTCACCAAGCTCGTGGCGCGCGGGGCGGAGGAGGCCTGACATGGCGGCGAAGATCTCTTACACGGACGTCGAGGTCGGCACCGAGCTGCCCGCCCAGACCTTCCCCGTGACCCGGGCCACGCTCGTCCAGTACGCGGGCGCCTCCGGGGACTTCAACCCGATCCACTGGAACGAGAAGTTCGCGGTCGAGGTCGGTCTTCCCGACGTCATCGCGCACGGCATGTTCACCATGGCCGAGGCGATCCGGGTCGTCACCGACTGGGTCGGCGACCCCGGCGCGGTCATCGAGTACGGCGTCCGCTTCACCAAGCCCGTCGTGGTCCCGAACGACGACCAGGGCGCGACCGTCGAGGTCAGCGCCAAGGTCGCCGCCAAGCTCGACGACAACACCGTGCGCGTCGACCTCGTCGCGATGAGCGCGGGCCAGAAGGTCCTGGGCATGTCACGAGCGGTCGTACGACTCGCCTGAGAACCGTGACCTGCAGCCTGCGACCTTCAGTCGGCCTGCAGTCCCTGCTCTCCGTTCCCTGGATCTGTGCAGGTAAGGGGCGCTCGGCAATGCGAGCGCCCCGTAACTGCACCGCCATCGTAACGCCGTCGTACGTCGTAGTAACGGCCTGGTACCGCCTCTCCGATACGCCCC